>JAJRTG010000127.1 GCA_024278395.1 Fidelibacterota bacterium
AGAGATCCTCGACAGGCGGTGAAAGGAGAGTGCAGGTTATGGATAGCATAGAGATACGGATCGACGAGGAAGTGATCCGCGCGACCCCCGGCAAGACGGTCCTTGAGGTGGCCAAGGAGAACGGGATTCGCATACCGACCCTCTGCCACCTTGACGGGCTTCCGGACATCGGAGCGTGCCGGCTGTGTATAGTGGATGTCGACGGCCGGATCGTCACCGCGTGCACGACCGCGGTGCGGGACGGGATGACCGTCAACACGCAGACCGAGCAGGTCAAGGAGATGCGCCGGACGATCCTTGAGCTCCTGTTCGCTGAGCGAAACCACATCTGCTCATTCTGCGTCTCCAACGGTCACTGTGAGCTGCAGGACCTCGCGTGTGAGCTCGGGATGGACTCTGTGCGGGTGCCGTACAGCTACCCCAAGCTGTCGCTCGATGCAAGCCACCCCCGGTTCATCATCGATCACAACCGATGCGTGATGTGTGCGCGGTGCGTGCGGGTGTGCTCGGAGGTGGAAGGGGCCAAGGCGTGGGGGATCGCCCACCGGGGATCGAAGGTGCGCGTGATCACCGATTTGGACGTGGACTGGGGCGATGCTGAGTCGTGCACGGGCTGCGGCAAGTGTGTGGAGGTCTGCCCGACCGGGGCGATCGTGCTCAAGGGGAAGGCGACCGCGGAGATGGAGAAGCACCCCGAGCTCGTGGAGGAGCTGCAGGAGCGGAGGAGGTCCTGATGAACAAGGTGAAGATCGCTACCGTCTGGTTGAGCGGATGCTCCGGGTGCCACATGTCGCTGCTCGACATAGACGAGACGTTGGTCGAGATCTCCGACCGGTTTGAGATCGTCAAGAGCCCGCTCGTCGACTCGAAGACCTTCCCGGATGAGATCGACGTCACTCTGGTGGAGGGAGCGGTGGGGAACGAGGAGCACGTCGAGATCTTGCATGAAGTGCGGGAGAAATCGAAGCTCGTCGTTGCGTTCGGGGACTGTGCGGTGACCGGTAACGTCCCATCCATGCGCAACCCCATGCCACCCCAGGAACTCCTGGAACGGGTGTACGGGAAGGAGATGACGACGAACGGGATCCTACCCAATGAGGTCGTTCCCCCGCTGCTCGATCGGGTGCGGCCGGTGCATGAGGTGATCCCGGTCGATATCTGGCTGCACGGGTGTCCTCCCCCGGCTGGGGTGATCGCCAAGGCGATCCTCGCGCTCCTCGACGGGAAGATCCCTCAGCTTACGGGGAAAGACCTGAAGTTCGGGTAAAGGAGGAGCAAGATGAAACGGGAAATACGGATCGATCCGGTTACACGCATCGAGGGACACGCCAAGATCACCATCTACCTCGACGAGAAGGGGAAGGTGGAGGACGCCCACTTCCACGTCCCCGAGCTGCGCGGGTTTGAGGCGTTCTGCGTCGGGCGCACCCTGTGGGAGATGCCGTCCCTCACCGCGCGGATCTGCGGGATCTGCCCGATCAGCCATATCCTCGCCTCGGCGAAGGCGGGGGACGCCGTCCTCGCCGTGCGCGTGCCCGAGACGGCGACCCTCCTGCGGAGGCTGATGAACCTGGGCCAAATCGTGCAGTCGCATGCCCTCAGCTTCTTCTACCTCTCCGCTCCGGACCTCCTCCTCGGATGGGACAGCGATCCGGCGGCCAGGAACGTCTTCGGCCTGTGGGAGAAGGACCCGGATCTCACGCGGCGGGCGATCCGGCTGCGGTCATTCGGGCAGCAGATCATCGAGCGGTTGGGCGGGAAGCGCATCCATCCGGCGTGGGCGGTCCCCGGGGGGGTCAACCAGCCGCTTACGAGCGATGATCATCACTGGATAGCGGAGAACCTCCCCGAGGCGATCGATACCATCCGATTCACGTTGGACCTCTTCAAATCGTCGTTCGTCAACACCGAGATGCAGGGGGTGCTCGGCGAGTTCCCGAGCCTGTACATGGGGCTCGTCGCCGCCGACGGCACATGGGAGCACTACTCCGGCGGGCTCAGGATCGTCGACCAGGATGGGAAGATCCTCGCCGATCAGCTCGATCCGGCGCACTACCCCGATGTGATCGGGGAGGCGTCCGAGGCGTGGAGCTACCTCAAGTTCCCCTACTACAAGCCGCTCGGCTACCCGCAGGGGATGTACCGCGTCGGCCCGCTCGGGCGGATAAACGTGTGCGACCGCTTCGGAACGCCGCTCGCCGACGCCGAGCTCGAGGAGTTCCGCAGCCACGGGTCGCCGTCGGGGAGGGTGCTCGATTACCACTACGCGCGCCTGATCGAGATCCTGGCGGCACTCGAGCGGATAGAACGGCTCCTCAAGGACGAGCGCATCCTCGGCACGCGCATCCGGGCCGAGGCGGGGATCAACGCCCTCGAGGGGGTGGGGGTGCACGAGGCGCCCCGGGGGACCCTCTTTCACCACTACTGGGTGGACGAGGACGGGGTCATCCAGCGGGTGAACCTGATCGTCTCCACCGGGCAGAACAACCTGGCGATGAACCGAACGGTGCGCGAGATCGCCTCGGCGTACATCAAGGGCGGCTCCCTGTCCGAGGGGATCCTGAACCGGGTGGAGGGCGGGATCCGCGCGTTCGACCCCTGTCTGTCATGCTCGGTGCACGCGGTGGGGAGGATGCCGCTCGAACTCGAACTGCTCGGACCCGACGGCCGGGTTCTCGATACCGTAACGCGGGGGTGAGGATGGACTTCGTGATCGGGATCGGGAACACCCTGAGGAGGGACGATGGGGTGGCAGCGCGCGTGATCGCCTCTCTTCCGCCTGTACCGAACGTCGCCGCCCTCGCCGTCCACCAGTTGACCCCGGAGCTCACCCTCAGGCTGTGTGACGCCTCCCGGGTGCTCTTCGTAGACGCCCACTGCCACGACCACGAGATCGCGCTTCAGCGGATCGCTCCTGCACCGGCCCCCGTCGGTTCGGTGCACGCCCTCTCCCAACAGGACCTTCTCGGGCTCACCGTGGAGCTGTGCGGTCGGGCTCCGCATGGTTGGGTCCTCTCCATCCCCGGCTACGACTTTGAATTCGGAGAGACGCTGAGCGATCGGACGCACGCCCATCTCGACGCGGCGATCGAAGCGGTCGTGCAGTGGATGAGGCGTCAGGGCGGGGAGGTTAAGATGCAAGGAGGTAGGAATGAAGAAGCTTCTTGAAAAATACGCCCCCACGCGGGAGAACCTGCTTGACATCCTGCATGAGCTGCAGGATAACGACCCACAGAATCACTTGACCGCGGAGGCCCTGCGGGAGGTCGCGGACTACATCGGAATCCCCCTCTCCGATGTGATGAGCACGGCGAGCTTCTACTCCATGTTCAGCCTGCAACCCCGCGGTCGGCACATCATCCGCATCTGCGAGTCGCCCCCCTGCCTTCTGATGGGGGCGGATTCCCTCATCACCGCCCTCCAGGAGATGCTGGGGGTGAAGGTCGGAGAGACCACCGAGGACGGGGCGTTCACCCTGGAGACGACGAGCTGCCTCGGCGCGTGCGGCGTCGCGCCGGCGATGATGATCGACGATGAGCTCTACGGGAACCTGTCCCGCGAGAGACTGGCCGAGATAATCGACCGAGTAAGGAGTGCCGATGAAGCTCGTTAGAAACCACATCCTGATCGGTATTACGGATGAGAGCATCCTGCACGGGGCGAAGGAGGTTGAGGAGGCCCTGCGCAGGGCCCTCAAAGAGCATGGGCTTTCAGACGAGGTTCAGATCGTTGAGACCGGCGATCTCGGCGGCACCGGGCGCGGGGTGATCCTCGCCGTCTATCCGGACCGGATCACCTACGCCGGGGTGACGGTGGAGGACGTCCCGGAGATCGTCACGGAGCATCTCCTCAAGGGGAGGCCGGTGACCCGGCTGGAGGCGGTGATCGCTCCGGAGAAGGGGGAGGCGCCCAAGGTCGGGTTGGCCAAGGAGCAGCCGCGGATCGTGCTTAAGAACTGCGGGCTGATCGACCCGGAGAGCCTGGAGGAAGCGCTCGCCGCCGGAGCCTATGCCGGACTGGTCAGGATCATCGAGGAGGGGATCCCCCCGCAGGCGGTGATCGAGGAGGTGATCCGGGCCGGGCTGCGCGGCCGCGGAGGGGCGGGTTTCCTCACCGGTCAGAAGTGGTCGTTCACCGCGCCCGGTGAGGAGAAATACCTGATCTGCAACGCGGATGAGGGGGAGCCGGGAACGTTCAAGGACCGCCTGATCATGGAGGGGGACCCGCACCGGCTGATCGAGGGGATGATCATCGCTGGCTACGCGGTCGGGGCGAAGAAGGGGTACGTCTACATCCGCGGCGAGTACGCCCTCTCCATCCGGCGGATGCAGAAGGCGATCGATCAGGCGTACGCCGAGGATCTGCTCGGGGAGAGCATCCTTGGGTCCGGGATCTCGTTCGACCTTGAGATCAAGAAAGGGGCCGGAGCGTACGTGTGCGGGGAGGAGACCGCGCTCATCGAGTCGATCGAGGGGCGGCGCGGCTACCCGCGGCTGAAGCCCCCGTATCCCGGCACGGCCGGGCTGTGGGGGAAGCCCACGGTGGTGAACAACGTGGAGACGCTGGCGAACGTACCCCCGATCATCGAGAACGGGGCGGAGTGGTTCCGGGGCTACGGGACCGAGGCCTGTCCCGGCACGAAGGTGTTCACCATCCTGGGGCACGTCGTCCATCCCGGGCTGATCGAGGTCGAGATGGGGACCACGCTGCGCACGATCCTCTACGAATACGCCGGCGGGATACGCGGCGGGAAGAGCTTCAAAGCGGCCCTGATCGGGGGAGCGGCCGGGACGTTCCTCGGTGAGAAGGATCTCGACATCGGGCTTGATTTCGACAGCCTCAAGTGCGCCGCGGGGGTCCTCGGATCGGGGGCGATCCTGGTGCTCGATGCCGACGATTCGGTGGTGGATCTGCTGTTGGGGATCCTGCGCTTCTTTGTGCATGAATCATGCGGCCAGTGCACCCCGTGCCGGGTGGGAACGGTGAAGCTTGTCGAGATCCTGGAGAAGATCGTCTCCGGCGCCGGGACCAAGGCCGATCTGGACCTCCTCGTCGGTCTCGCCGAGACGATGCAGAAGACCTCATTCTGCCCGCTCGGCCAGTCTCCGATACTTCCGATACGGAGCGCCCTCGCCCGCTTCCCGCACGAGTTCCTCTCCCTCGTCGGGTGCGGTACCGAACGGGTGGCCTCGAGTTGATCGGGGGGCGAAACTCGGTAGAATAGATTCCGGCGATGAAGTCCGCCGGCAAGCGCTGCGCGACGCAGTTGATGACTTCTACCCAAACTTGAACTTAGGGGGTAGGAATGATCTACGAGTCATCGCTTGCCGGGATGCGGCGGGACATCACGAGAAGCGACCTGCGCTTCAACCTGCTTCGTATCTGCGCGCGGATGCCACGGATGATCCATCAGCTCATCCATGCCCCTGATTACCCCGGGATCGAGAAGACCCTGTTCTCGCTTCAGTCCGAGATCAACGTAACGATCGAGATCGGTGAGTGCCGCAACCGCGAGCTTCTTTGCATCGTCGATCGCGTGCAAGACCCGTGGAACGCCAAGATGCAGACCAACCTCTCGCGCACGACGATCCTGCCGTTCCTGCTCTCCCCGGAGCTCTGTTACGCCGAACCGAAGGCCTACGAGATCTACCTGCACGCGTGGTTCGCGCTTCCTCAGGTCAAGGATGAGCTCAAGGACAGCGCTGCGATCTTGTACGCATTCTTTCTCGCCTTCCCTGAGATCGCGGGCCGCTCGTTCTACGCCGCCGCACCCCGGGATGAGCTCCCGGATGAACCCCTCGATGAACGCGGGGCGAAACGGCTCTTCGGCTGGTACCAACTGCATGACATGCCGGTGGAGCCCGCGCCGCAACACCTGACCCGCCTCCTCATCGGGGTGCGCCGCCCTCCGCTTCCCGCCGGCCTCGCCCTCTTGCGCGCCAACAGGGAGATCGGGGGACTGGTGCGGGGGACCGGCCGCATCGCCCTCGCCCACAGGCTGCGGCGGGCAGCCCGGGTCATTTCACAGGACTTTCCGGTGGAGGAGCTGGCCGGGCCCGAGCTCCTCGGCGGACGGCTGCGGCCGGTCCCGTTCGCCGAGCTCATGTCAATCGTGCACTAGCAGGTGGTCGAAGTGCATCCCGCCGAATCGCCACAGGACTTCGTGCCAGGAGGCCGACTCCTCCGGGGTTAACGGTTCCGGTACGTCGTAGCGCTGCTTGCGCTGCAGCTCCTGCAGGAGGAGGAGAAGCTCGCGCAGGCGGCGGGACTGGTCGTTTCTGAGGAACTCAGCCGCTTCGTGGTTTGCCTGCTTCATCACCAACTCGAAATGGGACATGCACAGGCCGTCCGAGTGGGTGAACAGCTCCTGCCAGTCAGGGTCGGCGAGCGTATCGGCGAGAAAGTAGGTATACCGCTCCTCGGCCTGCCTCCGATAGCGGCAGAGGGGGCAGTCCTGCCCTCCGGCGGATAGGTGGTTGTGAAGGGACTCCCTTGTAACGGTCTCATACAACCGGGCGACGCCGCTCGGGGTGACGAGCTGGCGGGACTCAACGATCCTGCGGATGAGCTCCCCGTGTTCCGCGCACAGTCCCCCAGCCCGGGCGAAGCGCTCGTGGATCTCCGGATCTCCGGTGAACTCGTAGAGGAGGGTCCATCCCCAGTGCTCTTCGCTCTCCCGCACCATCCGACACAACGGGCACCCCTTCAGCCCCAGTTTTTCCCGCAGGTGGTACGTGAACAGCGCAGGAGAGCTCCGCGCCGCCTCAGGCCGCAGGAGGCGCATGATCCAGCTCTGTTCCGGTTGGTCGCGTTTTGAACGGTGGAACGGAAAGTTCATCTCATCTCCTTGCCCAGGCGCGCCTTTACCCCGAGTACCCGATCTTTGATCCGGCGCAGCCGATCGATCTCCTCCACCACGCTGTCTGCCTCAGCCCGCTTCCGCTTCGCCGCGGCGATCGCCCCCTGTGTTGCGGCAAGGGTCTCGTCAAACCGGGCGTTGAGCCGGCTTTTGAACTCGCGCAGCGTGCGCTCCAGGCTCTCCCGGGTGGTTACGCGCAGGTTCTCCACATTATGCAGCACGAGGGTCTCGATCTCGTCGGAAAGGCGCGTCCGGATCCGTTCCATCCGGACGCGTGCGGGGACAAACCGATCGACCAGCCGGGCCGGGTTGGGGATGAACGATGTCGAGTATGTCTGTGTCACCCAGTACGGGCGCTGGACGAGCCTGAACTCACCGAGGTCCTGCGCGGGTTGGTAAGGGATCTCGAACAGCTCGGCCGCGCTCCTGCGCAAACGCTCCAGCAGCGCCTCCGCGCGTTCTTGGTGGGGATGAAGGGCCTCGGAGACACGGGTGATGAATCTCTTGGCGAGCGCATCGCACTGGGAGGCGAAGAACCCGGGGATGGCGGCAGCGACCTTCCCCCGCAGGGCGTTCTCGTCGGTCGTCTCCCTTAGGGCATCGTCAAGAATGTCGCTGAGGTGTTTCTGCCCCGCGCGGCGCAGCTCCTCCGCTTGGGTTTCGAGGAAGTCGAGGAGCCTGAGCCTCTCCCCGGCCAGGAGGTCGGCCGCGATCTGCCTCTCCCGCTTTACATCAGCGATCGTTCTCTGGAATGAGTCCATCTTCTCCTCCAGCGTGGAGAGGGGGAGTGATAGTGACCGGATCGAAAGGTCCAGCTGGAGCGCGGCCTCGTCGATGAGCGCGGTCACCTTCCCGGCCGCGGCAAGCGCGAGGGTCAGTGCCTTATCGCGGATGAGGAAGTCTGTAAGATGCCGTTCCAAAACGGACATCCCGCTCTCTGCCCAGCCGGTGCGGTCGCCGCTCAGTTGAGCCTGTAGCCCGTGCCGCGCCGAGGCCGGGAATATCGGCGGCGGGGCGGTCCCGTCGAGTTTCTCCGCCAGCGCGGCAGAGAGGAACTGGAGCGCCTCCCTGCGTTCAGTCGGATCGAGATGATCGATCTTGTTCAGGACGACGAACAGGCGCGCCGCATGCGCCTGTACGCTCTCCAGGAACTCGGCCTCCACCTCGGTGAGCGGCGGGTCGGGGGAGGTGACGAACAGGGCGGCGTCGCACTGGGGGAGGAACGACAGGGTGGTCGAGGTGTTGTGGCGGAAGGTGGACCCGATCCCCGGGGTGTCTATGAGCACCACCCCGCGGGCGAGGATCGGAGCGGGATGTGTAACCTCCACGTGGGAGACCCCGCGTCGGTTCTCCGGGTTCTCCCTCTCCGTCACGTAGTGGGCGAGGAAGTCCTTGATAGCGGTCGGATCGTCGGCCTCCATATATGCGGGGGGATGTCCGTCCTGGAAGAAGACGGTGGCCTTCCGCCTCTTTCCCCAAGAGATGTGGGTGGGGATCGCGGTCAGGGGGAGGACGGAGGTGGGAAGGATCTCCTCACCCAAGAGCGCGTTCAGGAGAGTGCTCTTCCCCCGCTTGAACTGGCCGAGCACCGCGAGCTGAAATCGGTCCTCCTCCACTCGGGATCGCAACCGGATGAGCCGCTCTACGATCGGGGAGAACCCGCCCTCCAGAGGAGCGAGCGTCGCCACCAACTCCTCGATCAGCAGAGGGATCCGTCCCTTTGCAGGGACCTTCTTCGTCTCTTCCGTCCGTTCGCTCAGCCTGACTTTCATCGGTTCCTCCTGGTTCGCCGGTCCCGGAGGAGTGCAAAAGAAAACGCGCCTCTCTCCCGGCCGGACCCTGACGTAGGAGTCATCAGCCCTTTACGAGGCGCTCCGGATGGACTCCATCATCCATCCCATCCTTTGCGGATGGTAGGAATATTCTAGTTTCCGGCCCCGTTACTTTCAAGGATCAGGGTTGCGCCTCCTCTTGGCGAACGTGCCGAGGCCGCGGTTGAAGAGGTAGGAGAGCCCGATCGCCACGAAGATGAGCTCGAAGAACTTGAACATAAGGGAGAACGTGACCGCTCCCCCCTTCCCGATCTCCGGAGCGACCAGGTGGAATATCCCGATCATCGCCATCTCCCCTGTCCCCACTCCGCCGGGGGTGATCCACAGGAAGAAGGAGAGCATGATGTTGAGGGTGAAGAGGAGCGAGAGCTGGGTGAAGTTGAACGTGATGTGGTCGGAGTAATAAAAAAAGACCTGCGGTCGGATATAGGTGAAGAAGGTGGCGATCACCTGGATGATGAACGCCAGGAGCGTCCCGCGCCAGTGGCGGGTAAACGCGTTGTGGATCTCGTCTTCCGTTTCTGAAACCTTATTGGCCGCCTTGATGAACCCGTTCTTGAACCGGGGAAGGAGATGGCGAAGGATCCTGATCCCCCGACTGATCCACTTGAAGTTCCCGGCGAAATCGATCAGCCCGACGACCACCCAGAACAGGATGAACCCCACCCCGACGACGATGATGTGCTTTTGATCGGAGGCGATCGTCGGAGAGAGGACGGCGTATACCGCCCCGATCATTATGAACAAAAGGAGGCTCAACCCGCCGAGGAACCGCTCCACGATGATCGTTGCGACGACGCGGGTGGTGGGGGCGTCGGTCCGGTTGACGACCATCGCGGCGCGGATCGGCTCCCCGCCGAAGTAGAGGGAAGGAGTGATATAGCTGACCGCATACCCGCTTAGGCGGGAGCCGACGACGCTGCGAAAGCGGAGGTCCACCCCATAGGAGCGTAGGATGACCCACCAGCTGAGGATCCACGCCGCGATCGCCAGGAATACGTCGCCGAAGATCGCCGCCGCGCCGATGAATCCGATGGCATCGATCTGTGCGAGTACATTACGCCAACCGACGTAGTATAGGACTCCTCCGAGAAGCCCGAGCCCGATCCCGATGGAAAGGGTATAACTCAACCCTTTTTTGAGCGGTTTCTTCATGGGGGAATCCTAGCATACACCCCGTCGGCGGGTCAACCTGGAGCGGGCTCCGCCGGGAAGACGAGAAGCCGTTCCGGGGGGAAATACACCTCCACCTGCTTCCCGATGCTGGTTGTAGAGGCGTTTCCAGCGACGCGCACCCGTACCGGGCCGAGCGGGGTGGAGACGAGCACCGTGGTCGTCTCCCCGTGGTATTCGGAGTCCTCGATTCGGCCGCGGACGCTGTTGGACCGGCTGTGCGTGAACCTCAGCTCCTCCTCGCGTATTACAAGGACCACCCGCATTCCCGGGCTGAGTCTGGTTCTACCGGTGATCGCCCGGAGTCGTTCCTCTCCCACCTCCACCTCGATCTGTTCGGCGGTGACGGAGGAGATCCTCCCGGACAATCGGTTCGAACGGCCGATGAACTCGGCGGAGAACAGCGTCTTGGGATGCGTGTAGACCTCCCGCGGTTCTCCGATCTGGTCGATCCCTCCTGAGTGCATCACCCCGATCCGATCGGAGATGGCGAGGGCCTCTTCCTGGTCATGGGTCACGTATACCGTTGGTATGGACAGCTCGCGCTGGATGCGGCGCAGCTCTCCGCGCAGCTCCTCTCGCAGCTTAGCGTCGAGGGCGGAGAGCGGCTCGTCGAGGAGGAGGAGCTGCGGAGACGGGGCGAGGGCGCGGGCGAGGGCGACCCGCTGCCGCTCCCCGCCGGACAGTTCATTGGGACGACGGTCGGCGAGCCCTTCGAGATGGATCAACGAGAGGAGCTCGTTCACCCTGGCCCTCGTGTCGATCCCGGGGCGGAACCTGATCCCGTAGGCGATGTTCTTGGCGACGCTCATGTGGGGTAACAGGGCGTAGTTCTGGAAGACGAACCCGACGCGGCGCCGCTCCGGGGGAAGGGGGAGGATGCTCTTTCCGTCGATGCGTATGTCACCTGCGTCCGGGCGGTCGAATCCGGCGATCAACCGCAGGCACGTGGTCTTCCCGCACCCGGACGGCCCGAGGAGGGTGAGGAGCTCACCTGCGCGGAGCTCAAAGCTCACGCCGGTCAACGCGCGCACCTTTCCGAACGACTTTTGCAGGTCGTGCACCGACAGCTCCTTCATCTACACCCCCTTCAGCTCCTCCCCCAGGCGTTCGAAGGCGAGGAAGGCGAGGGCGGTCACCCCGATCAGCACGGTCGCCATCGCGCTCGCCGGGCCGAACTGGCGGGCCGACAGGAGGCTGTACACCGCGACCGGGATCGTCGCCGTGCCCGGGCGCATGAGGATGATCGTCGCCGACATTTCCCCCATGCTGAGGGCGAATGAGAAGACGACAGCGGTGAGCAGTCCGCGTGCGATAAGGGGAAGCTCCACCTCTAAGAGGGTTCGCAGCTTTCCTGCCCCGAGGGATCTCGCCGCCTCCAGCAGCTCCGGGTCGATCCCTTCCACGACCGGGCGCAGCACCCGGGCGGCGAGGGGGTAGATGAGGATCGCGTGAGCGACGGCGATGGCGAGTACCGTACCGATGAGGTTGAACGGCGGGTGGGAGAACCCCCGCAGGATCGCGAACCCGACCGCCACCGAGGAAACGGCGAGCGGGGCCATCAGGATCGTCTCCACGACGCGGCGGGCCGGAACGGAGCGGCGCACGGCGATCGAAGTCACGAACAGCCCGAGCGGGACGGCTAGGGCGGTGGAGATCCAGGCGATCTTGAGGCTGGTCAGGATCGTGTGGAGCGGTGAGGTTCCGAGGAACGGGTTGTAGCCGAGGGATACCAGGGAGCGGTAGTGGGCGAGGGTGAACCCCGTCCCCCCGCGGAATGAATCAACAATGATCGCCCCGATCGGCCCGAGGAAGAGGATCCCGAGCGCGAGCCCGTAGAGGGCGATGGTCCCTTTCTTGAGCCAACCTCTGCGGGAGAGGAGCGGCTCACGCGGCCTCCTGCGCTCCCCCTGCACCCGCACGGCGAACAACCCTTCCGCCTTCAGGTAGAGGTAGGAGAACCCGAGCGAGATCGCGGTCTCGACGATGATCAGCGCCGCCCCGAGTCGGAAATCGAGGAGCGTGCGCACCAGGGTGTATATCCCCACCTCGATCGTGGCGTAGCGCGCCCCTCCGAGCATGAGGACGATCGGGAACGAGAGGAAAGTGAACACGAAGACAAGGGCCGCGCTGCTCAGGATCGCCGGGGCGATCAAGGGGAGCGTGATCCCGACGGCCCGTCGCGTCTTTCCCGCTCCCAGGGCCGCGGCCGCCTCCCCGAAGGCCGGATCGATCCCCTCCCACGCCGCCCCCACCACCCGCATGACGATCGGCGCGTTGTAGAACGCGTGCGCGAGGACGATCCCGGTGAGAGAGTAGAGGAGCCGGAGCGGCGGGGCGGGAAGGTGAAGGAGTGCGGTCAGGAGGCGGTTGAGCACCCCGTTGTTCCCGAAGAACAGGATGAACCCGAGCCCCACCGTGACAGCGGGAAGGACGAACGGGACAGCGGTGAGGGAACGGATCACCCTTCGCCCGGGAAACTCGTAGCGGGAGAGGACGTACGCCCCGGGCAGCCCGAGCGCGAGGCTCAACCCGGTGCTGAACAGCGCCTGCTTGAGGGTGAAGGTGATGAGGTGAAGGTAGTACGGGTCGGTGAGGACGGTCCGCAGGGGGGAGAGGGTGAACCTCCCTCCTGCCACCAATCCCGTCCTGATCACTGTAAACAGAGGGTAGTAGAACCCCGTCGCGAGGAACGCCAAGGGGATCAGGTAGAACAGGATTCTCCTGGTCACCGTTTTGTCATCACCCGCGCCCAGTCGGATAGCCATCCCTCGGCCTTCTCCCCCACCAGGGAGAGGGGGAGCGACATGGCTTTTTCCGGGACGATCGCGTGCTCCTTAAACGCATCGGGCAGGGGGGCGTCGGGATTGATCGGGAACATGATCTCCGTCTTCGGGAGGAGCTCCTGGATCCCCTTGGAGAGAAGGAGATCGATGAACTCCCGCGCGAGGGCGGGATGCTTCGTCCCCTTCACGATCCCGATCCCGTAGACCGTGCGGAACCCCTCCCCCCCGGGAGCGTAGGCGATGTAGCGGATCTCGTCCTCGTACATCGCAGCGTAGGCGGTGTCGGTGGAGTAGCTCACCATGAGCGGGGCCTCGCCGTGGGTGAGGAGGGTCCAGGCCTCGCTCCAGCCCGAGGTGACGGTGAGGATCGTCGGGTCGAGCTTGCGCCAGAACTCGAGGTATCCGTCCTCGCCGAACTTCGCGATCGTCCACAGGAGGAACGAAAACCCGGTCGAGGAGGTGCGCGGGTCCTCGCATATGAGCTTCCCTTTGTATTTCGGATCGATGAGTGACGGAAGATCCCGGGGGAGGTCCGCCTGAGGCAGGGCCTTTGCGTCGTAGGTGAGGGTGATGTAGCCGTACTCGTAGGGGACGAGCCCGGTGGAGGTGATCGAGGAAAACTCCGCGGGGATCACGGCGAGGTTCGGGATTCCCCGTTGGCTCACTGGCAGAAACAGATTGTAATCGACGATGCGAGGGACGTCGTTCAGCTCCCCCATGAACAGGTCGGCGGGAGTGCCTCCGTCCTCCCGCTCGGAGAGGAGCCGGGAGAGCATCGCCTTCGCCCCGCCGCCGGCGACGAACTGCAGGTCGCAGTCATACTTTGCTTCGAACTCCTTCTCGATCTGCGCCGCCGGTCCCCAGGAGACGAAGCTGTCGTAGGTGTACACAACGAGCGTCTCCTTTCCCCAACCCGTCGCGACGAGCGCGAGGATCCCCAACAGAAGCAGGACGAACGAACCGAGTTTCATAGGTACCATCTCCTTGTTTAATGTTCGTATCCGCGGTCGGGGAGCTCGTGCCCGTTGAGGAGGACCTTGTCCGCGGTGACCTCCCCGATCACCGAGAAGCGCACCGTGGGGGGAAGATCGGCGAGCCCGCCCTTGGGCACGGTAAACAGAAGTTCATAGTCCTCGCCGCCGAACAGGATCGCTTCTCGGCGGTCCCTGAGGGGGATGTCGCGCGCCGCCTCCGGAGATATGGGGAGAAGCTCCTCCTCGACGGCGAACCCGACCCCGCTCTCCCGCGCCAGAAGGTGAAGCGAGCGGGCGAGGCCGTCCGAGATATCGATCATGCTTGTGACATGCGGAGCGAGGAGCGTCCCCCAAGCCACGCGGGGAGGAAAGGCGAAGAGTTCGTCCGCCTGTATGGTCCTTCCCTTCTCGTACAGCTGCAGGGCCGCCTGGGTGCGACCGAGGTCGCCGGTGACGCACACCGCGTCCCCGACGTGCGCCCCCTTCCGCATGACCGGGCGCTCCGCCTCTCCGATGGCTGAGCTCACGAGCGTCAACTCTGAGTGGCGGTCGATGTCCCCCCCGATGAGCGACGTCCCCACCGTGGCGCAGCAGGCGAGCGCCCCCTCGAGCACCCCCTGTACAAGCCGGTCGGCCAGCCCGGGATCGCCGAGGGCGAGTAGGACTCCGAGGGGGCGTGCCCCCATCGCCGCGAGATCGGATAACGACACCGCCACCCCCCGCCAGCCGATGGCGTACGGGCTGGCCTCGGGCGGGAAATCGGTCGTTCGGTGGAGCATGTCGGTGGTGAAGACCAGGTTGGTGTTCCGGAACGGGATGACAGCCGCGTCGTCCCCGGCGGCGGCGATCCGCTCCCGGATGAAGGCGATGATCTCGGATTCCCGCATTCTGTTACGACCCGTTCTTGTCCTCTGGGTCACGGGGATGTGTATGACGTCCCTACGCTGGCATTACCCAGATCAGGTTCGAAGGGTCGAGGTCGTACCTCCTCTCAGCCCGAGCACGGGCTCCCCTGATTGACTTTTACTATAACTTCGAGAAGGGGGCGGTGCAAGACGGGCTACGGGAGCCGGGAGAGGCTTGACTCCACGGCCTTCTTCTCCTGCTGAAGCATGTTGATCTCGCTGCGCAGCCGGCTGTACTCCTGCGCCGTGATGCGCGTGGCCGAGGAGAGCCTCGCGGTGTTACGCGCGAGCTTCTTTTCGATCAGCTTGAGCGCTGTCTCGTAGTTCTTGCGCGCGCTGACCGTCAATCCCTGCGCCCGGTAGAGGTCGCCGAGGGCGATGTACGCCCGCTCGAAGCTCGGGTTCGACTTCACGAGCCCCTCCAGGATCTTAGAGGCGCGGGAGTAGTCGCCCTCCCGGATCGCGATGATCCCGTCGAGATAATGCGCCTGCAGGGTGGTGTCCTTGGAGGGGTGAGTGGCGAGAAGGAGGTCGACGTTCTCCTTCGCCGTCTTGGTGTCCCCGAGGTTGACCGCGACGTTGGCGATATTGAGGTAGACCGCCTCGGTGACGAACCGGGTGCGGCACTTCTTCAGATCGGACAGGGCTCCCCTGTAATCCCCCTGCTGGAGCTTGGCTATCGCCAGGTAGTAGTAGGTCTGCCGGGGACAGAAATCGAGCCGGATGCTCCGGTTGAACGTCTCCTCGGCGAGGTGGACCTGACCGAGCTGCATCTGCCTGACCCCGGCCTGGAACAGGAAGTCGGCGGCGTAGTCGCGCAGGGCGATCACAGAGACCGAGATGGTGAACAGGAAGACGACGCCGGCGGTCACCAGGAGCGGCGCTCTTTTGAGGGTTACGGTCGTCTGCGCGGCGTCACCGTACGCACGCGACGTGGCGATCCCGAGCAGTGTGACGAACACGAGGCTCGATGCAGGAAGGTGGGCGGGGAAGCTCACCAGGGAGTGGACGAGAAAGGTGATCACCCCGCCGGTCAGCAGGAGGAGGTCGAAGCGGTCGGCCTCGTCGCGGTTACGGTAGAGGGCGGTCCATAGGGAATAGGCGGTCATCCCGATCAGTCCGATCAACCCAATGATCCCGAGGATCCCGAGCTCCGCGAGCACCTGCACGTACTCGTTGTGCGCCTGGGCGGCCCGGGCGATGTAGAAGTTGTAGTTCTTCCCCTGCGGGGTGGCGAGGAACTTCGCCTTGTACGGGATGAAGTTGAGCTTGTAGTTCCCCAGTCCGACCCCGAGGAGGGGATGGTCCTTGAACATCTCGTAGCCGACCCACCAGTCCCAGGCGCGCACCTTCCCCGCGTTCTGCGCCCACATCCTCCCGATCCAGGAGGAGCCTCCGGTGGCGGAGAGCCCGACGACCGAGTTGAGCGGGCCGGACGGGGCCTCGACGAGGAAGGTGAACGCAAGCACGACGAGGAGGGCGATCAGCCAGGCGCGGTTCTTCCGCAGGGGCTCCACCGGGCGGAAGATCGCCCATCCGATGATCACCCCGATCCCGGCGATGATCAGAGCGACGCGGATCCCCGTCTGGTTCACCAACATCGCCATTCCGAAGTTGAACGAGATGAGCGGGATCGCGATCGCCCGCAGGATGCGGGACCGCAGCCGCACGATGAGGATCACCGTGGGGAAGAGGAGGTAGGCGAGGAATCCCCCGAGATAGTTGCGATTTCCCATGGTGGAGATGATCTCGTTCAGTCCGTGCCCCCCGGTCGCCCCGCGCATCACTCCCAGGTACTGCAAGAGCCCGTACAACGCGGCGAGGAAGGAAGAGATGAGGAGCGCGTAGAGGATGAGGGTGACGTCCCGCTTCTCCTTGACCGCGTTTGCCACGATGAGATAGAAAAGCACGAAGTACAGGAAGACCGCGAGGCTTTGGATCACGACACGGCCGTTGACCGCGTTGATCATCGAGAGCAGGCCGACCACGATGAGGAATCCCGCCGGATACGCGAGCCACGGGAAGCGGATCTTCCACTCCCCCTTGAGCAGGCTTCGGGCGGCCCAGAGAATGAGGAGGACCGAGACGACCAGGAAGGCGATGATCGATTTTCCGTAGCCGTACTCCGTCTCCCCCGGCCAGATGAAGAGCGGCAGTATGAAGGTGAACGCAGCGATTAGACAGACGAAGACCCGGTCGAACGATACGCGGGGAAGCCTTCCCGCCAGCTCCTTCTTGCGTTTCTTCTTAGCCATGGCTTTGCTCATTATAGCAGGGATATTGAGGAAAGGAAGTCCGCGGCGAGTTTCCGCACCCTCTCCCACCCCCCGAGGAGCGGGATGAGGGAGGCGAACCGCGGCCACACGGCCCGGCGCTCAAGGAAGAGGAGGATGAGCCGACTGGGGTGGTCGATGTCCCCGTAGGCCTCGATGGGGGAGAGTATCGCGGGATCGTCGAGGACCGCCCCCAGCGCGGCCATTGTCTCGTCATCGAGCGAAAAGAGGACCTGCCGCAGGGAGAGGCCGAAGGCGAGCTCTCCCCCTATCTCCCTTCTCCAATCCTCGTCGTACAGGCGCAGGCGGGCGGCGTTCGTCATCCCGGAGAGCCCGGCCTGTCCGGCGATCCTCCCCGCGATTTGGGCGCACACCCCGCCGGGGTATAGTCCGCCACCGGAGAGGGGTTTCACCTGCCCGGCGGCGTCCCCGACCACGATCACTCCGTCGCCGTAGGTACTATCCGCCGGGCCGATCGGGATCAGACCCCCTCCCCGGGCCCGCACCTTCCCGGGGAAGCGCCCGGCGAGGAAACGGGAGAGGAGCGCCTGCACGTCCGTTCCAGCGGGCCCGAGGAGGCCGACGCGCAGGGCGCCGTCCTCGGCCGGTACCGCCCAGGCGAACCCCCCGGGCGCGGTATCGCTTCCCACGAAGACCTCCACCTGATCCGGACAGGCAGGGGTAACTTCCACCGTGGTTTGTGCGGCTGCGAGGAACTGCTGGGGAGCGGGAAGGGAGAACCAGTCCCGCACAGAGCTCTTCGGGCCGTCCGCCCCGACAACGACCTCGGTCTCCACCCGCTCCTTCCCGTTTAGGACCACGCTCCCTAGGGAGGCGCGGGTGGCGCGGGTGCGGGTACGGACCTCGACCCCCGTGGCCGCGGCCTGTTCCAGTCCCGAGCGGTCGAACACCGCCCGATCGATCACGAGCGCCCGGGTATCAGGAGCGCGCAGCGTTAGGGCTCCTCCACCGGGCAGGTGGAGCCGTCCCCCCTTGATCCGGCGCAGGACTGCCTCGGATGGGGCGTCGAACAGATCGATGGTGCGCGGGCTGACGAGCCCGGCGCACGCGCTCGCCGCCCCTCTTCCGTCCCCCTGTTCCACGAGCAGGACGCGGGCTCCGACCAGTGCGGCATGGCGGGCGGTGAGAGCCCCGATCGGTCCTCCGCCGATCACCACCACATCGTAGCGCCTCATCCGATCTTCTCTTCCTTCGGCGCCCGGGACATGATCTCATCGACCAGCGCGATCGGATCGGACTTTCCGTGCAGAAGGCGCCAGACGGCGTCCGTTATCGGCATCTCGATGCCCCTCTCTTCCGCCAGTCGATGCACGACATCAGTCGCGTACACCCCCTCCGCCACCATCGCCATCCCGTCCACGATCCTTTCGATCGACTCCCCCTTTCCCAGCCGGTAGCCGACGTAGCGGTTGCGGCTGTGGGGGCTCGTCGCGGTGGCGACGAGATCCCCGAGCCCGGCCAGGCCGAAGAACGTCTTTTCCTTTCCGCCGAGCGTGCGCCCGAACCGGACCATCTCCGCCAGGCCGCGGCTGATCAGCGCCCCGCGGGAGTTGTCCCCGTAGCCGAGCCCGTCGCCGATTCCGACCGCGATCGCGATGATGTTCTTCACCGTCCCGCACAGCTCCACCCCGCGGATGTCCGCGCTCACGTAGACCCGGAACCGGGGCGTGGAGATCTCCCGTTGCAGCCTCTTCCCCAACTCAAGGTCGACGCCGGCGAGGACGACCGCCGTCGGCATGTCCCGCCCCACCTCCTCGGCATGGGACGGTCCGGACAGGGTGAAGACCGGGTGGTCGGGGATGTGATCCGAGATGACCTCTGACATCGTGCGCCCGGATCCGCGGTCGAGCCCCTTCGCCAGGTTGATGAAGAGATGTCCGGGACGGGCGTGGGGGCGGAACCTGGCGGCGATCTCGGCCACGGCGAACGACGGGACGGCGAATACGATCGCATCCGTCGCCGCGGCTTGGGAGAGATCGGAGGTTATCTCCAGGTTCTCCCGCGGGAGGACGACCCCGGGCAGATAGGGCCGGTTCTCGCGCTCCCGGGCGAGCGACCGCGCCTTCTCCGGGTCGCGCGCCCACAGGGTAACGGACTGCCCACGCGATGCGAGGAGTCGGGCGAATGCCGTCCCCCAGCCGCCTGCACCGAGAACGGAGAACCTCATCACTGATTTCCGATTGCGATCGGCATCCTCTCTCCGACGTGCGTCTCGATCCAACCGATCGCCGTCTCGACCGGGTCCCCGTCCTCGCCGACCTCGATGTCCGGGGTGATCCCGATCCCTTGGACGGCGTCTCCGTTCGGGGTGTGGTACTCTCCGGTCGTCAGCTTCAGGGCCGAGCCGTCGGGGAAGTTGATCATCCGCTGGATGACCCCCTTGCCAAACGTCTTCTCCCCGATCAGGATCCCCATATCGTGGTCACGGATCGCTCCGACGGTGATCTCGGCGGCGCTCGCCGTCCCCCCGTTCACCAGCACGGCTAGCGGGAGGTTGGGGATCGTGTTCCCGGTCGACCAGTACGACTGGTCTCCGGATACCCGGTCCTTCACCGTGAGGATGATCCCCTTGTCCACGAACCGGCTCGAGACCGAGATCGCCGAGCTCAAGAGCCCGCCCGGATTGTTGCGCAGGTCAAGTATTATCCCGTCCATGTCCTTCAGGTCGAAGCCGAGCAGGGCCTTGTCCAGCTCCAGCGACACGTTCTGATCGAACCGCATAATGCGGATGTAGGCGATCTTCCCGTCGGCGACCGTCTTGCTGGAGACGGAGTCCACCGTGATCGTGGCGCGGACGATCGGGATGTCCTCCTCGGTCCCGTCCTTGTGGCGCACGCGCAGGGTGACGGTGGTCCCTTCCGGGCCGCGGATCTTTACCGAGGCCTCGGACAGGGTGATCCCCTCGGTCGACTCCCCGTCGATCTCCAGGATCTGGTCTCCGGCGCGTATTCCGGCCTTCTCCGCCGGGGTGTCGGCGAGCGGGGCGATCACCGTAAGGACCCCGTCCTTGATGGTGATCTCGATCCCGACCCCGCTGAACTTCCCCTCCATGCTCTCCTCGAACTGCTTGTAATCCTGTGGGTCCATGAACTCGGAATAGGGGTCGTCGAGCTCCTTGACCATCCCCTTGAGCGCCCCGTACAGGAGCTTCTGGTCGTCGATCCTCTCCGGCCAGTAGAAGTAGGTCTTGATGTACTTGTAGACCTGATCAATCGGGGAGAAGATGCTGTTCGTACTCTTCTGCGCCCCTCCGAGCCCGAGCGCGATCACGATGACGACTAACGCGACGATCACTCCACGGCGCAACGACAAACGGTTCATAGAATACATCACCTCTTTTGGGATCGATTTTATCCGCTCAGCCGGGGGAAGGGAACACTACCCTCCCAGGTACTCCCGCTGGGCCGGGCTGAGCCTGTCGATCCGCAACCCGAGGGACTCGAGCTTCATGCGCGCCACTTCCTCATCGATCTCGCGCGGGACCGGGTAGAGTCCGGGGGAAAACGGCCCGTTCGCCGCGATGTGGCGCAGGGTGAGTCCCTGCAGAGCGAAGGAGATATCCATGATCTCCACCGGGTGGCCGTCTCCGAGGACGAGGTTGACGAGCCTCCCCTCCCCGAGGAGGTAGAGGCGGCGGCCGTCCTCCAGGGTGAACCGCTCCACCCCGGGGCGGACCTCCTCCACCTGGGCGGCAAGGCGGTTGAGGGCGGGTTTATCGATCTCCACGTCGAAGTGACCGGCGTTCGCCAGTACCAGCCCGTCCTTCGCGTTACGGAGCGCCTTTTCATCGACGACGTCCCGGCACCCGGTCACGGTGATGAGGAAATCGGCGTCCCGGATCCCCTCGGAGAGCGGTGCGACGCTGAACCCCTCCATCACCGCCTCCACCGCGCGGATCGGGTCGACCTCGGCGATCGTGACCCGCGCTCCCAGGCCGCGCGCCCGCATGGCGATCCCGCGCCCGCACCAGCCGTAGCCAGCGACGAGCACGGACTTCCCGGCGACGAGCAGGTTCGTCGAGCGCATGATCCCGTCCCACACCGACTGTCCGGTCCCGTACCGGTTGTCGAACAGGTACTTCATCTGAGCGTCGTTCACCGCGAACATCGGGATGTGGAGGCCTCCCCGGTCGGCGAGGATCTTCAATCTCCGCACTCCGGTCGTCGTCTCCTCGCACCCTCCCAGGACCGGGAACTCGCGCGTCTCCTCCCAGAGTCCGGCCAGGTCTCCGCCGTCGTCCAGCAGGAGGTCCGGCTTCGCGGCGAGGACGGCCTGGAGGTGGGCCCGGTACTCATCGGCTGAGACCCCACGGCGGGCGTAGACCTCGATTCCCTCCTCCTCTTCCAGGGCGGCGGCGACGTCGTCCTGGGTGGAGAGGGGGTTGCTCCCGGTGATGAAGACCTCAGCCCCCCCGTCCCGCAGGAGGATCGCGAGGCGGGCGGTCTTCGCCTCGAGGTGGATGCTCATACCGATCCGGTGCCCGGAGAACGGCTCCTCCCGGCAGAATTCCTCCTCCAGCCGGGAGAGGAGCGGCATGTGGGCAGCGGCCCACCCGATCTTCCGCCTTCCCGAATCAACTAAATGCGCTTTCATAGCTCTCTCCCTTTAAGCTCATGTAGATACCCGTCAGTATGATCGCTGCTCCGACCCCTTTCAACCACGTCATCCCCTCCCCCAGGATGAGGTAAGCGAGGACCGTCGCCCCGATCGGCTCGCCCAGGGTGAGGACGGCCACCGTGCCGGCCGACAGGTACCGCAGGGCCCAATTGAGGGTCCCGTGGCCGATGAGCTGCGGTCCGACGGCGAGGAGGACGAGGTAGAGATAGCCGAGCCCGGAGAACCCGGAGAGAGGGGAGCCGGTGATGAGGGCCCCGACGAGCAGGATGACCGCCGCTGTCCCGTAGCTGAGCGTCAAGTACGGGATGAGCGGCATGTAGGGGCGGACGCGGCGTCCGAGGAGTAGGTATCCCGCCGCCATCACCGCCCCGCCCAGGGCGAGGAGGTCTCCGATCAGCGCCTCCCCGGACACCCGCAAGTCCCCCCAACCGACGACCATCCCCCCGGCCACCGAGAGGAGGATCCCGGCGATCAGCCCGGCCCGCGGCCGCTCCCGCAGAAATACCCAGGCCCCGATTCCGACGAAGATCGGGCTCGTGTCCACGAGCACGACCGAGCTCGCCACGGAGGTCTTCCCGAGGGAGGCGATCCATAGGATGAAATGAAGCGCAAGAAAGACCCCGCTTCCCGCCGCGACGAGCCTGTCACGCGGCCGCGGCACCGCCCTCGGCATGCGGGCGAGCCCGAACGGAGAGAGGATGA
>JAJRTG010000128.1 GCA_024278395.1 Fidelibacterota bacterium
AGCTCGTCTATCGTCTGGGCGATGATCCGCGTCAGGATCCCGTGGTGACACCCCGGGCAATAGGTGAACCGGGCGTCGGTCAAGCTCTCCGGCCGGCCGAATACCTTGACCATGTTTTCCGTGTTAACCGGCATATCTCTTCACCTCGCTCAGGATCTTCTTCGGGGTGGTGACGACACCACCCATCTCGCCGTAGAACGGGGTTTTCGCCCGTTCCCCGACCGCCAGCCTGACGTCCTCCCACATCTGCCCGGCGCTCATCTCCACGGTGAGGATCGTCCCGACCCGTTCGGCGAGCGCCCGCAGCGGCTCATAGGGGAACGGCCACAGGGTGATCGGCCGGAACAGCCCGAGCTTGATCCCCTCCGCCCGCGCCCGGCGGACCACGGTCTTGGCGATGCGGGCGACCGTCCCGTAAGCGGCGATTACGATCTCCGCGTCGTCGGTCTCATACTCCTCGTATCGGACCTCATTGCGCTCGATCTCGCGGTATTTTTCCTGCAGCTCAAGGTTCATCCGCTTTAGGACCTCGGGGTCGAGATCGAAGCTGAGGACGATGTTCGGGTCGCGTCCTTTAGCCCCGGTGAGGGCCCAGTCCTTCTTCGGGAGCGACTCCGGTTCGATCGGATCCGGAAGCTCGACCGGCTCCATCATCTGCCCGAGCATCCCGTCGGCGAGGATCATCACCGGAATCCGGTACCTGTCGGCGAGGTCAAACGCGAGTATCGTCAGCTCCCCCGCCTCAGGCACGGTCGAGGGGCCGAGCACGATCAGGTGATAGTCCCCGTGCCCCCCCCCCTTGGTCGCCTGGAAGTAGTCGGACTGTGCCGGGGCGATGTCCCCGAGTCCCGGCCCCCCGCGCACGACGTTCACGATCACCGCCGGGAGGTTCGAGCCGGCGATGTATGATATCCCCTCCTGCTTCAGGCTGATTCCGGGCGACGAGGACGAGGTCATCGTCCGCACCCCGGCCGCAGCCGCCCCGTAGACCATGTTGATCGCCCCGATCTCGCTCTCCGCCTGTACGAACGTCCGGCCGAGGCGGGGCATGTTGCGGGCCATGTGCTCGAGGAGCTCGGCCTGCGGAGTGATCGGGTAGGCGAAGTAGCACTGGCATCCGGCGCGGATCGCCGCCTCGGCGATCACTTCGTTCCCCCGCATCAGTTTTCGCTCTCCCATCCTCCCCCCTTACGCCGCGACCTTCGCGCGGTAGACCTCGATCGCCACATCCGGGCAGGTCATGGCGCAGAACGCGCACCCGACACAGCTTTCCGGATGCTCCATGTGGACGTAGTTATAGCCGCTCTTGTTGATCTTTCCGGAAAAGGCGAGAACGTGTTGCGGGCACGCCGCGACGCACAGCCCGCATCCCTTACACCGTTCCTCATCGATGACGACGGTCCCTTTGGGCATGCGATTCCCTCCCCCCTTGTTCGTCAAACGTCTCGTTCAAACGCTTCCCGCGGTGCTTGCGCAGGCGGATCAACCCCGCCTCCACATTCTTGATCCACTCCTCCAACCGCTCCTCCAACAGGGGGTCCCGCTCCCCCCGCGGCACCGCAGGCTGGGGAGCGTGCGTCTGAAGGACATGATTCAACCGGTGGAATTCCTTCTCGAACGGATCGGTGGACATCTCAACCCGGGCGGAGATCACCGCAAGCTCGAATCCCCCCTCACTGCGAGTGACGATGCGCGCGATGATCGTCTCCCCAACAGAAAACGCCGCCCCGGTCCGGGCGGCAGGGATGAACCCGGTATTCCCCTCGGGTAGGGAGACGAAAACCCCCTCCGTGGAGATCCGGATCACCTTTCCGGAGACGGTTGAGCCGATCTCAAGGGCCATTTCCCCTTCTTCGTGCGCTAGATAACCTTCTGCACGCGACCCGACTTGATGCAGCGGGTGCACGCGTTGATCCACTGCTTCTTCCCGTCCACGTAAGCGTGAACGCGTTGGATGTTCGGCGCCCGCACCCTGCGGGTCTTGCGGTGGGAGTGGCTGATCATGTTCCCCGATGCGGGGCGCTTCCCACAAACCTCACATACTCGTGCCATCTTTCACCTCTTTCTAAGCTGCTAGCTTCCTTATCGCCGGTTCTACGTACAAGGGCTCAAGGGTGTAGAGCTCATCATCCCCCTCCACCCCTTCCCCCAACCGGGCGATCCACGCGGGAGAGGGCCGGTTCAGCTCCGGCGGAGCGAGCTTGACCTGAAGCAGCTCCGAAAGCTCCGGTCGCAGCACCTCCACCCCGCTTCCCACGGCGGTCAACTCCTTCGTCTCCCGGCTCAGGCGGTCGAGGAGCTCTCGGCCTGTCATAACCCTCACCGCATCACCCCGGGGCTTCTCTCCCACAAACCACTGCACGTAGAAGAGCTCACGCCTGTTTGCAACGATAACGCAGACCCTTCGCGAAGTTACCCGCGTACGGTACGCGACCGTGCCATCAACCCCGAACACCGGGATCCCGAGCGCCTGTCCGAACCCCTTCGCACTGGAAAGACCGATCCGAAGCCCGGTAAACGAACCCGGTCCCCGGTTCACGCTCACCCGCGCGATTCCCTCCCGTTCGATCCCACAGGAGTCGATGAGCCGCTCTACAGCGGGCAGAAGCTCCTCCGAATGGCGCAGCGGCTCCTCAAGTAGAACCTCTCCCAGCAACGCCCCGTCACTGACGAGCGCCACTCCGCCGTGGGCCTCCGAGGAGTCCAACCCTAACGTTATCATCGCAGTCAAATGGTAAGCGGCTTGCGACCGCTTTTCAAGCAGGAAGGCTTCCCAAATCCCCCATCCGGTGATACGATAGCGGCAAGATGCGCATCGGCTATATCCAGATGAACCCGATCTTCGGAGCGGTGAAAGAGAACCTCGCCCATGTAAAACTCCTCATGGAAGGGGCTCAAGCCGAGCTTTGGGTCCTGCCCGAGCTCTTCTCAACCGGCTATCAGTTCCGCACCGGAGAGGAGGCGGCAGGGCTTGCAGAGCCGATCCCGAACGGCCCCACCGTCCGCTCCCTGCTCGAAATCGCCGGGCAACGGGGCTGCTGGATCGTCGCTGGACTGGTGGAGATCGGACCCGACGGGCGCTTGTACAACGCAGCCGTCCTTGTCGGACCGGATGGGATCGTCACCCGCTACCGCAAGGCCCACCTCTTCTACAAGGAGAAGCTTTGGTTCGCCACTGGGAACGAGCCGTTCCCGGTGGTGGACGCCGGTCCGGCAAGGGTGGGGATGATGCTCTGCTTCGACCACCTTTTCCCCGAGGCGGCTCGGACGCTCGCGCTTGCGGGAGCCGATGTGATCGCCCACCCAGCGAACCTGGTCATCCCGGAGTACGGTCAGCTCACGATGCGGGTGCGGGCGATCGAGAACGGAGTGTTCACGGTGACCGCGAACCGAATCGGCACCGAAAACCGCGACAGCGAGACGCTCCGGTTCACCGGGGAGAGCCAGATCGTCTCCCCAACCGGAGAGGTGATCGCCAAGGCCCCCCGGGATCAGGAGGAGGTACAGGTTGTGGAGGTCGATCCGGCGAAGGCGCGTGATAAGTCTCTCAATCAGTACAACGACCGGTTCACCGACCGCCGTCCCGAGCTATACCGTATCTGAACCTTGATTCGATATCCGCCTTCTCCTACCATCTTCGAGCGTGAAAGGAGCGCGATGATCAAGGTAGGTCTCACCAACGAAAAGGAATGGACGGTCGGAGAGGAGCACCTGGCGAGCAGCATCTCAAGCGGCCTTGTTGACGCCCTTTCCACTCCCAGCCTCGTCGCGTTCTGCGAGGAGTGCGCCCGCTTGATCGTCGACCCGATGCTTGAACCAGGGCAGAAGACGGTCGGAACACGGATAGAGTTACGTCACCTGGCGGCGACTCCGCCGGGGATGCGGGTGACGGTGCGCGCCGAGATCGTGGAGGTGAACGGGCGAAGGCTCCGCTTCCGGGTCGAGGCCTACGACGAGGTCGAGAGGATCGGCGAGGCGGAACACGAACGGTTCATCATCGACGAGGGGAGGTTCAACCGCCGGCTCCTGGAGAAGGCCGGGGCGACCTCCACCTGATCCGTCACCGAACCTCCACCGCTCGTTCACCGAACCTTCACATTATTGGCGTATCTTTATCTTCGGAGGTAGGAAGCACGCCTCCTGCTTAAACCTCCTTACGTAACACGCCCAACCACCAGCCAGAAGAGGCCCCAGAAGGGGCCTCTCTATCTTCATCCGCCCCCGACCGGAGGGAGGATCGTGAGGTGATCACCGTCGTGCAGCACCGTATCGAATCCCCGCTTGAACGAGACGTTCCCCCCGTTGACGAGCGCGTTTATGTGGCGATGGATCTCCCCCTGCGGGGAGAAGATCCTCCCCTCGATCTGGGGGAAGCGGCGGACGAGGGCGCACAGCGCGGCCCGGACATCGGCCCCCTCGGGGAGCTCGAGGGTAATCTCCGGAGGGAGATCACGCTTAAACGAGAAGGAAATCTCAACCTTGACCTTCATTTCGCACCGATCAACCGGAGTGAGATCTCATTGTGCCGCGGGATGAGCCGGAGGACCGACTCATCGACCAGGCGTCCGTCGCGCACCAGGACGTTCCCGTTCACCAGGGAAAGGTTGACGCGGTCGGCGGCGCAGTGGACGACCGCGGCAAGGGGATCGGAGAGCGCACCGGCGAACTCGATCCCCGAAAGGTCGAACGCGACGAGATCCGCCGCCTTCCCCACCTCGATCGAGCCGATCTCATCCTCCCGATGGAGCACCCGCGCTCCCCCCATCGTCGCAAGATAGAGGGCGTCGCGGGCGGAGAACGCCTCGGCCCCGTAACGGACCCGCTGCAGGAGCATAGCCTGGCGGACCTCGCGGATCATGTTCGAGGTGTCGTTGCTCGCCGATCCGTCGACCGCAAGGCCGACCTTGACCCCGGTCCCCTTCAGCTCGGTCACCGGAGCGATCCCCGAACCGAGGGTCATGTTCGAGCTCGGGCAGTGGGCCATCCCGACCCGCGCCTCGGAGAGCTTCTCGATGTCGGAGCCGTTCAGATGGACGAGGTGGGCGAACCACACGTCGTCGCGCAGCCAGCCCAGTTCCTCCATGTAGTCGACGGGCCGCGCCCCGAACTTCTCCCGGCAGAACTCGTCCTCGTCCGCGGTCTCGGCGAGATGGGTGTGGAGGAGGACGCCATACTCATCGGCGAGCGCGGTCGACTGACGCATGAGGTCCGGGGTGACGGAAAACGGGGAGCAGGGAGCGAGCGCCACCCGGAGCATGGAGAACGGGGTAGGATCGTGGTAGCGTTCGATCACCCGCTGGCAGTCGTTCAGGATCTCGTCCTCAGTCTGAACGACGGAGTCCGGCTGGAGGCCCCCGTCCTTCTTCGAGAGAGACATCGAGCCGCGGCAGGGATGGAACCTGATCCCGGTCATCCGCGCCCCTTCGACGAGGGCGTCGAACAGCCGCGGATGCCCCTCCGGGAATAGGTAGAAGTGATCGGAGCTCGTCGTCGTTCCGGACAGGAGAAGCTCGCTCAACCCGATCGCCACGCTTATCCGCACCGCCTCCTCGTCGATCCCCTTCCAGCGCTCGTACAGGAAGACGAGCCAGTCGAAGAGCTTCTTGTCCGCCGCGCCGGGAACGTTGCGAAACAGGGTCTGGTAGAGATGGTGGTGGGTGTTCACGAATCCGGGCAGGAGGACCTTCCCCCGCCCGTCGATCGTCTCGTCGGCCGCGATCCCGACCGGATCCTCTCCGACCGCGGCGATTCTGTTCCCCTCCACCAGGACGTAGCCGCCGCGAATCTCGCGCAGCTCTCCGTCCATCGTTGCGACGAGATCGAAGTCCTTCAGAAGTATCGTCGTCATGGCAGTATAAGGTCGATCGATTCTGCCTCCTCCAAGAACGCGGCGAGGAGGTCGATCGCCGCCTCGATGTCGTCGCGGTGGGCGGTCTCCACCACCGAATGCACGTAGCGGCTCGGGAGCGACAGGGTGATCGCCGCGGCACCCTCCTGGGCCATCTGGAGGGCACCGGCGTCCGTCCCACCGCGGGGGAGGATCTCCATCTGGTATGGGATGCCGCGGGATTCGGCGATCCGTTTCATCGCGTTCACCAAGCCGGAATGGGAGATGGAGGCGGAGTCGGTGAGCTTGATCGCCACGCCCTTTCCGAGCTCGGTGATCCGCTCGCCAGGGGAGACACCGGGGACGTCGACGGCGAGCGTCGTGTCGAGCGCGATCCCGATCTGGGGATGGACCGCGAACCCGGCGACGCGCGCCCCGCGCAGCCCCACCTCCTCCTGCGTCGTTCCAATAAAGTATAGATCACACGCGATGTTCTTCGCCCGCTTGATCGCCTCGATCCCGATGTACACGCCGGCCCGGTCGTCGAGCGCCTTACCGGAGACCACCCTCTCCAGCTCGATGAAGTCCTGGCGCAGGGTGACGGGATCTCCGATCGCGACGCGCTTTTTGACCTCGTCGGCCGGAAGGCCGAGATCGACGAACAGCTCCTTCAGCTCGGGGAGCTTCTTCCGCTCCTCCTGGGTCATGATGTGGATCGGCTTCGACCCGATCGCCCCGATCAGCTCCCCGTCCTTGGTGTGCACGACCACCCGCTGGGCGATGAGCGTCTTCACGTCGAACCCACCGAGGGGATGGATGCGGAGGAAGCCGGACTCCTTATCGATGTGGCTAACGATAAACCCGATCTCGTCCATGTGCGCGGCGATCACCACCACCGGCCCGGTCCCCTTCCTGTGAGCGATCAGGTTTCCCAGGTTGTCGATCCGGATCTCATCCACCGCTCCGGAGAGGGCCTCGGTGATGATCGCGCGGATCGCACCCTCGTGTCCGGGGACCCCCGCCGCCTCGCTCAACTTCTTCAGAAGCTCCATTGAACCTCCTTGTCTCGGTATCAGAATCTCTATTAATCTTACCCACATCGCTCTCCCGGTCAATCACTTGCCGAACCAGGACGGCGGAGTGTAGTATAATTGTATGATACCGCTTCACGATTACCGACCGAGCCGGACGTTCCCCGTGGTGACCGTCGCCCTCATCATTCTGAACCTGCTCGTCTTCCTGTTCGAGGGGTACCTGGGCACGCAGGGGACGGTGCTGAACAACGGACAGCCCTGGCACGAGAGGGGCTACCCTCCTCCCGGGCTCAACCCGACCTCCTACCGGACCCACCTTCTCAGCAGAGGGAGTCCCTGGCTCTATCCCCTGTCGCGCGAGGATTATTTCATCATCCAGTACGGCTTGATCCCGGTCGAATTCCTGAGCGGCACGGACCTTCCCCCGACGATCCCTTTCCCGATATGGATCACCCTGTTCACCTCCATGTTCCTCCACGGCGGGCTCCTGCACGTACTCGGGAATATGCTCTACCTTTGGATCTTCGGTGATAACGTCGAAGACGCGATGGGGCACATCAAGTTCCTCATCTTCTACCTGGCCTGCGGGGTGGCGGCAGCCTTCACCCAGATGGCGATCACGCCCCACAGCGCGGTCCCGCAGATCGGGGCGTCGGGGGCAATCGCCGGGGTGTTGGCCGCATATTTTATGCTCTTCCCGTACGCGCGCGTCCTCACACTGATCCCGATCTTCTTCTTCATCCGTCTGATCGCCATCCCAGCCGTATTCTTCCTCGGATTCTGGTTCATATTCCAAGTGATAAGCGGGGCGGGCGCGTTGGGGAGCGAAAGCGGGGTGGCCTGGTTCGCGCACATAGGGGGGTTCGTCGCCGGAGGGATGCTCGTCTTCCTGTTCCGGCGCCGCGGCGTGCCCGTCGTACTGTGGGAGTCTATACGGCGGCGCTGGTGACCCGTACTTCACAATCACGGCCTAAACTGGTATGATAAGATGTGGATTGGAATGTCAGAAGATCCTCAAGGGGTGATAAAAATATGAAGACAAGCGCGATTGCAGGCGGCATCATTATCCTCGTCCTCCTGATCGGGACCCTTGGCTTCGGGGTGGAGAACAACCTGATCGACCACAAACCGATCATCATCGGAAGCGACTATCAGTTCACCGTGGAGAACGGGGTCGTCTCCGGATCCGGCACGGTCGATGACCCATACATCATCGAGGGTTGGAGAATCGACGCCGGTTACAGCGACTACGGAATACGCATCCATCGTACCAGCCGCTACTTCATCATCAGGAACGTGGAGATAAGCGGTGCGAGGAAGGCGGCGATCTCGCTCAGCTACGTACAGAACGGTGAGATACAGGACTGTCACCTCTCCGGAAACTGGATCGGCATAAGCCTTAACTTCTCTTCCCACAACAAGATCAGCAAGTGCACGATCGAAAGCAACGTCGATGGAATCCACTTCTACTTCTCTCCCGACAACCAGATCCTGCAGAACACCATCTCCAAGAACGACACGGCCGTCTGGCTCGACGCATCCAATGGGAACGACATAATCGGGAACACCATCTCCAACAACTACATGGGGGTCTATCTGGATCTCGGTTCCGAGGGGAACCTCGCCTACGGAAACGCGTTCATCGACAACGTGCACGACGCCCACAGCACGTCGGTCAACCAGTGGGATTACAAGGGGAAAGGGAACTACTGGTCGGACTACCAAGGCATCGACGCCGATGAAAATGGAATCGGCGATTCCCCCTACGTCATCCGAAGCAAGGGCGACCAGGACAACTTTCCCCTCCTCAAGATGCCGTAGGTGATCACCGAAGCGAAGGGGCGCCTGTAGTCGCGGCATCCGGATTACTGCACAAGTGGAGGCCTCCATCCGTCGATGGAGGCGCTCTTCATGACTAGGAGCGGAATGAGGACGTTCATACTGATCGGGTTCGCGGTCCTCCTCGCCTTCATCGGGTACTCCCAATGGGCATTTCTCGCCCAGGCGACGGACAGGGACCGACTGATGGCGATGAGCGATTTTCCCATCGTGGGGGAAGCGGCTCCGGATTTCACCCTTCCCGACCTAGCCGGCAATGAAGTCCAGCTCGGTAACTACGCCGGCAAGCCCCTCATCATCAACTTCTGGACCACCTGGTGCGGGATATGCGTACATGAGCTTCCCCTGTTCGAGGAGTTCTACGAGCGCTACGGAGACCAAGTGAACTTCCTCGCCGTCTGCTCCGGCACCAGTCCGGAAAAGGC
>JAJRTG010000129.1 GCA_024278395.1 Fidelibacterota bacterium
CAGCGCCACCGCGATGTCGTGCACGGTGAGGAGCGGACCGCCGAACGACTTTCCGAGCCGGACGAGGTTGTATCCCACGCTCTCCGGACCGAGGGCCTTGACTTCCTCCCCCGCGTGCTTCACGATCGTCCCTCCGCCGAGGGCGATCGACAGCAGGTCGGGGCAGCGGATGTTCGTCTTTACCCCGCCGATCGTCACCGTGATCGACGATTCGCGCGGGAACCCGTTCACGATGTAGGCGACGTCGGTCGATGTCCCGCCGATGTCGACCACCACCCCGTCCTCGATCCCGGACAGGTACACCGATCCGCGCACGCTCGCCGCCGGACCGGAGGCGACGGTGAAGATCGGGTAGTCAACCGCATAATCGGCGGACATGACGCTTCCGTCGTTCTGCACGATGTAAAGCGGAGCATCGATCCCCCGCTCGGCGACCGCCTGCTTGAGGGAACGGACCGCCCGTTGCATCACCGTGATCACCGCTGCGTTCAGGATCGTCGAGTTCTCCCGCTCGAGGAGGGAGATGGTGGCGATCCGGTGGGAGAGAGTGATGTGGACTTCCTCTCCCAGAACGGCACGCACGATCTTCGCCGCCCGGGCCTCGTGATCCGGGATTATCGGGGAGAAGACCCCGGTGATCGCCACCGAGTCGACCTTGCCCTTCATCTTTTGACACGCTTGTTCGATCGCCTTTTCGTCGAGCGGGACGATGTCGCGGCCGTCGTACTCCGAGCCGCCGCGGATGATGTGTACGAGCTCCGCCCCGCCGATCGCCTCCTTCAGGTCCTCCGGCCAGCCGGTGAGCGGCGGGATCGCCGTCGTCGCCGGCGCCCCGAGGCGAAAGATCCCCACCTTGTTCAGGTTGCGCCGCTCGATGATCGCGTTGGTGGTGTGGGTCGTGCCGAGCGAGACCATCCCGATCTGCGCCGGGTCGACCCCGGACTGAGAGAGGAGCTCGTCGAGGGCGTTCACGATCCCGCCGGTGACATCCTGCGTGGTCAGCGACTTCGCCTTGGCGAGCACCTCCCGTTCCCGCATCAACACCCCGTCGGTGAACGTACCACCGACGTCGAATCCAACCCGCAGTTTCTCTGCCATCATCCGTCCTTTCTACCCCCACAACCCGGAGGTACCGTACTGTTGTTCGAGTTTCCACTCACGGATCTCGGAGCCCGGGGGCGACTGGTACCCGTATACCTTGCTGTGTGACCAGCCGAACCGCTCCCGCAGCTCGATCAGGAACTCGGCGTACTTGAGCGGCGCGAGGACCGCATCGATCACCGGGACTCCGATCTCCTCCTGCAGCTCCCTGTAGAAGCCGAACTCGATCGTACAGCCGAGGACGATCGCCTCCGCACCGTCGACCTCCACCGCCTCTTTCGCTGCTCGCCGCATGCGCCGGGCGGTCTCCGCCGGGTCCTTCTGGAAGTCGTACACCCCCAGCTCGAGCGACTTGAACGAGGCTAGTTGATCCTGAAACCCGTACTTGATCACGTTTTCGTGCATCTTCGGGATCCACTTCCTCCTCCCCACCAGGATGGAGAAGGTGTGACCGAGGGTGGTGGCGATGTGCATCGCCGACTCAGCCGGTGCGGTGACTACCAGCCTTTCCGCGATCTCGCGCGCCTCGCGCAGGCCGGGATCGTAGAAGCACCCGATCACCGCCGCGTCGTAACCCTCCACCTCCGCGCGGCGGACCGTGTGCAGGGTGTCGGCGAGGACCAACGCCTCGTAGTAGTGATACTCCAGGTGCATCGGACCGCGGTCGAGGGAGACGACGTCCACGGTGGTCCCCTCCGCCTTGGCCGTATCGAGGAACTCCTTTATCGGCTGATCGAACAGATCGGTCCCCACCGGATCGATCCACAGGATCTTACTCATGATCTTCCTCCTTTCACTGCCTGTTCAACAGATGACAGCGGACGAGGTGTCCGTCGGAAACTTCAACCGCCTCCGGGTCCACCCGCGAGCAGATCTCCTCCCGCACTGGACACCGGGTGTGGAAACCGCAGCCCGGCGGTACGTTCACCGGGCTCGGGATCTCCCCCTCGGAGATGATCTTGGTCGGCTTGAGCGCTTCCTCCTCTTCGAGGACGACCGGGATCGAGGAGAGAAGCATCTTGGTGTACGGATGGAGCGGGTTCTGGAAGAACTCCGCCGTTGGCGCCACCTCGCAGATCTTCCCCAGGTACATGATCGCGACGCGCGTCGCCACGTTGCGCATCAGGCTCAGATCATGGGTGATGAACAGGTACGAGAGGTTCATCTCCTCCTGAAACTTGATCAGCATGTTGATGATCTTCGCCTGGATCGAGACATCGAGGGCGGAGGTCGGTTCGTCGAGGATAATCAGCTTCGGTTTGGTGGCCAGGGCGCGGGCGATCGCCACCATCTGGCGCTCTCCTCCGCCGAGCATGTGGGGGGACTTGTACATGTACTCCGGAGGCAGCTCGACCCGGCGGAGTAGCTCCACCACCTCCGCCTTGCGGTCCCCGACCGTGAGCCGATGCACCTTAAGCGGAAGCTCCAGGATCTGCTGGATGGTGCGGCGCGGATTGAGCGAAGTTCCCGGATCCTGAAAGACGATCTGGATCGCCCGTTTCAATGCCTTGGACCGCTTGGCGACCGGCCGCGATATATCACTGCCCTCGAAGTATATCCTTCCCGATGTGGGAGCGTACAGCCCGACCACGGTGTAGGCGACCGTGCTCTTGCCGGAGCCGGATTCCCCGACCAGTCCCAGCGTTTCCCCGGCGTGAACGGTGAACGAGACCCGGTCGACGGCGCGCACCGTGCCCTGGACGGTGACGAAGAACTTCTGCAGTTCTTCCACCCGCAATATCTCTTCAGGCATTCGCCTCACCTCCCACGTTGTACAGGAAGCAGGCGACCTCGTGATCCTCATTCACCCGGATGAGGGGAGGACGCTGCTCGGCACAGACCGGCATCGCTTTCGGACAGCGGGGATGGAACCGGCAGCCGGTCGGGGGATTCAGGTAATCGGGGATCCTCCCCGGGATCCCCTCGGCGATCCCGCCGCCGGTCAGTTTGGGAACGGCGCTCATCAGCCCCAAGGTGTAGGGGTGCAGCGGATTGGAGAAGAGCTCCTCCTTGCGCGCACCCTCGACGATGCTCCCCGCGTACATCACGTACACCCGGTCGGCCATCTCCCGCACGACGCCCAGGCTGTGGGTGATGAAGATGACCGAGGTCCCGTGCTCGTTCACCAATGCGTGCAGCAGTCTGAGGATCTGGTCCTGGATCGTCACGTCCAGGGAGGTCGTCGGCTC
>JAJRTG010000130.1 GCA_024278395.1 Fidelibacterota bacterium
GCGTGGGAGTTCACCGCGTTCGTCCGCAGCCTGTGGCGCAGTTACCCCGAGGAGAACAGCTGCTCCTCCTACACCCTGCTCGGTAGCCACGACAAACCGCGGTTTCTCACGCTCGTCGGGGGGGACGTCCGGAAGCTGATCCTCGCCGTCGCGTTCCTCTTCTCGTTCCCCGGCGCGCCGTCGATCTACTACGGGGACGAGGTCGGGCTGGAGGGCGGGGAGGACCCGGACTGCCGCCGCTGCTTCCCGTGGGACGAGTCCGCGTGGGACAGAGACCTGCGTGCGACGTTCAAGCGATTGATCGCACTGCGCAGAGCCCATCCTGCGCTGCGTCGGGGGGAGCCGCGGTTCCTGGACGCCCACGGGAGGTTCCTCCTCCTTTCCCGCACCGTCCCCGACGAAGAGGTCATCCTCGCGCTTAACGCCGGTACCGATATGGAATCGGCGCGCTTCGCCGAGGCGTACGTCGATCTATTGAGCGGCGAGACCGGGTCGGAGTTTCCCGTCCCGGGGATGAGCTTCCGGTTACTGCGGCGGGGCTAGCGCGCGAGCTCGGTGTACAGCTCGAGGTAGTTCCGCGCCGACGCGCTCCAGGAGTGATCCTCCTCCATCCCGCGCTTGCGCAGGGCCGCCCATCCCTCCGGGTCATCGCGGTACAGGACGACGGCGCGGCGCAGGGCGGAGAGCATCGCGTCCGGGGCGTAATCGGTGAACACGAACCCGTTTCCCATCGCCCGATCGGCGTTGTAATCCCTGACCGTGTCCTTCAACCCGCCGGTCGCCCGCACCACCGGTACCGTCCCGTAGCGCAGCGAGTACATCTGGTTGAGGCCGCACGGCTCGAACCGGGACGGCATGAGGAAGATATCGGCCGCAGCCTCGATCCGGTGCGCCCACTCCTCGGAGAAGGTGATGAGGGCGGCGGCGCGTCCCGGGTAGCGGGACGCCGCGGCGCGGAAGAACTCCTCGTACTCCGGCGCGCCGGTCCCGAGGAGGACGAACTGGATCCCGAGCGCCATCATCCGGTCGAACGCGGCCATCACCAGATCGAATCCCTTCTGCGCCGCCAGCCGGGAGATCATCCCTACGAGCGGAGCAGCGGGCTCCTGCGCCAACCCGAGCTCGGCCCGCAGGCGCTCCTTGTTCTCCTCCTTCCCGGACGGATCCGCGGCCGAGTAGTTCGCCCACAGCAGGGGATCGGTCTCCGGGTTCCAGGCGGAATCATCGATCCCGTTCAGGATCCCGGTGAGGGAATCGACCCGCGTTCGCAGCACCTCCTCCAGCCCCTCCCCATCCTGAAGGATCTCCCGTGCATAGGAGGGCGAGACGGTGGTGAGTCGGTCGGCGCTCAGTATCCCTCCCTTGAGCAGGTTCAGCTTGCCGGCGTGCGCGAAGGAGGTCAACGCCTCATCGGCGAGCCCGGTGGTGGCGCGCGCGTCCCACGGGAACTCCCCCTGATAGGCGAGGTTGTGGATGGTGAGCACGCTCTTCGCCCCTTTAGGGCCTTCCCCGGCGCGCAGATACGCCGGCACGAGCGCGGTGTGCCAGTCGTTCACGTGGACGATGTCCGGTTGCCAACCGAGCGCCTCCGGGAGGGCGAGCGCCCCGCGGGAGAGGAAGGTGAACCGCTCCAACGCGTCGGGATAATCCCCGCCTCCCTCCCCGTAGACCTGCGCCCGGTCGAAGTAGGGATCGTTCCCCAGAAAATAGACCGGGACCCCGCTCTGCGGCAGCGTCCCCTCGTGCAGGGTGCACTCCTTCTCCCCGGCACCGACCGGGACCCGGAAGCGGGCGATCTCATTCAGATCGGTCTTCCCGTCCACTCCACGGTACTTGGGCATGACCACCCGCACGTCGACCCCGAGCTCGCTCAACGCCCGCGGCAGCGCGGCCGCGACGTCGGCGAGTCCGCCCACCTTGGCAAACGGCGAAACCTCGGCTGAAACGAAAAGAACACGCATCGTTGACCTCCCCATCCGAACTGCTCAGTAATGATACCCGCGATTCGTCCCGCGGGCGAGAGGCGGAAGCCGGACTCAGAAGCACGGCCTCCAGGCCTGTAGAAGCACCCGGCTCACCGAGATCCCCTAACAGGAAAGGTCCGCCAGGGAGAGGGAGTTTAGGAGCTCCTTGAACCGCTCGTCCACCGCTCCCCAGATGTCCTTGCCCGGGCAGACGTAGAGGAGCTGACACGTCGTCTCGTCGGGGCGGACGCAGCGCACCAGGTCGAGGGACTCCCCGAGCGCTTCGAGGATCCGGCGCAGCGTGACCTTATCCGGGTCCACCGCCAGTGTATACCCCCCCCGCCGCCCCTTGCGCGATTTGAGGATCCCGGCCGCCCGCAGCTCTCCGAGGATCTTCTCCACGAACGGAACAGGGAGGTTGTACTTCTTGGCGATCGCGCTGGCTGAGATCGGGGCTGTATTGCCGTTTGAGGCGAGTTCTATCGCGGCGATCAGCCCGTAGCTCGATTTCTTCGTCAGGTGCATCTTTACCCTTCCTTTTCCTTTGCCGCTTCCTGCGCCTGTAGGAAGGCGGCGTACCGCTTCTCAAGCGATTCCATCTCCTTGGCGATGTGAGCGTGACGCTTCTCCAACATCTCCGGGATCTCCCGCCCCGCCTTCTTCAGGTAGTTGTAGATCGCCTCATTCAACGCGTCGGCGGCGAGGGCGGAGCAGTGGAGCTTCACCGGGGGGAGCCCCCCGAGCTCGTCGGCCACGTCCCGGTTTGTGATCGCGATCGCCTCTTCGAGCGTCTTCCCCTTGGCGAGCTCCGAGACCATCGACGAGGTGGCGATCGCCGCCGTGCATCCGAACGTCTCCCAGGAGATATCGGAGATCACCTCGCGTCCGGATTCGTCCTTGTCCACCTTTATGTAAAGCCACATCACATCGCCGCACACGATGTTCCCCACCTTGCCCACCGCCGAGTAGTCGGGGAGCTTCCCCTGGTTGTGCGGATGGCGGAAGTGTTCGATCACCTTATCGGTGTACATCATTCACCTACCTTGAACGGGGATATGGCGCGCAGGTCCTCGACCACCCCCGGGAGGATGGAGAGGAGGGCGTCGATATCCTCTGGTTTCGTGCTCCGGCCGGTGCTGATCCGCAGGCTCCCGTGCGCCATGGCGAGCGGGACCTTGATCGCCTTAAGGACGTGGCTCGGCTCGAGGTTCGGGGATGAGCAGGCCGACCCGGTCGAGGCGGCGATCCCGTGCTCGTCCAAACGCATCACCAGGCTCTCCCCCTCGATCCCGGCGAAACTGAAGTTCACGATGTGGGGGAGGCTGTCGGTGGGATGACCGTTCAACCGTGTCCCCGGGATCTTTCCGATCTCCTCGATCAGCCGGACGCGGTAATCGCGCAGTCGGGCGGCCACCTCGTCCATCTCGGAGAACGCGAGCCGCGCCGCCGCGGCCAGCCCCACGATCCCCGGGGTGTTCTCCGTCCCGCTCCGCAGGCCGCGCTCGTGTCCCCCGCCGTGCAGAAGCGGGATCAGCTTGAGCCCCTTGCGCACATACAGGAACCCAACCCCCTTCGGCCCGTTCAGCTTGTGCGCCGACACGGAGAGGAGATCGATCGCCTCCATCGGGAGGCGGACCTTCCCGAACGCCTGGACGGCGTCGGTGTGGAGCGGGATCCCTTCCTCGCGGCAGATCCTCCCGATCTCTTCGATCGGCTCGAGCGTTCCGATCTCATTGTTCCCGGCCATCACGGAGACCAAGAGGGTGTCGTCGCGGATCGCGGCCCGGACCGCCTCCGGGTCGACGCGCCCGAATTGGTCGACCTCGAGGTATGTGATCTCGTACCCCTGCTTCTCCAACCACATGCACGGATGCAGCACGGCGTGGTGTTCGATCTGCGAGGTGATGATGTGGCGCCGCCTTGGATCGGCGAGCGCGAGTCCCTTTATCGCGAGGTTGTCCGCTTCGGTCGCCCCGGAGGTGAAGAAGATCTCCTTGGGATCGACCCCGAGTATCTCCGCGATCTGGGCGCGTGCTTCCTCGATCGCCCGGCGCGCCTCCTGCCCAAAGGAGTGGAGGCTGGAGGCGTTCCCGTACGCTCCGGCAAAATAGGGCATCATCGCTTCCAGAACCTCCGGCGCGACCGGGGTAGTGGCGCTATTATCCAGATAGATCTTTCTTTTCATTCGGCTCACCGGTAAAAGCTTACCAAATTGGTCCGGTTTATCAAGGAGGAATTTTCATCGGGATGTCCTTGCTCTTTCCGGAGACAATGGGTAGGTTTACCCCGCGGAGGTGGGGGTGAACAGCGCAGCGATCTTCCTCGTCCTTGGGGCGGCTCTCTCTTGGGGGACGGCCCAGACGGTTACGAAGCTCGGGCTCGAGCGCATGGACCTCGTTTCCTACGCGTCCGTGCGCACAGGATTCGCCCTCCTTTTCACCGCTTCTTACGGTGTTATCACCCGTTCGTTGAGCTTTCCCGATCCATCCCTCATCGGGATGGCCGCTTTTGCTGGCTTCATCGATTCCTTCCTTGGGACGCTCATCTATATGTTCGCGATCAAGCGGACCGAAGCGCATGTGACGGCCGCCCTGTCGAACACCGCCCCGTTCTGGGGGGTGGTCACGGCGGTCGTCTTCCTGGGGGAACCAGCGCGGCCGATCACGTTCATCGCCGCCCTGTTGGTCGTGGCCGGGGCTTATTTCCTGATCACCCCGTCGCAGACCGGGAAGCACCCCCGCTCCATCCTGGGAGGGATGAGCGCTCTGGGGGCGGCGCTTTTGTGGGGGGTGGCCGAGACCGGTCCGGCCAAGTACTGCCTGTCCCGCGGGATGAGCCCAGCCACGTTCCAGCTGGTCCTCGTCGGGAGCGCCGCCGTTGCGTGGTGGGCCTTGAACCTGATCACTCGTCCCCGGCGGAGGCGTTACCGTCGTCCGGCCGGGGTCTGGATCGCCATATTCACCGCATTTACCGGATTCTTCCTCGGCTGGATCCTATGGCTATCCGGGCTGAGGATCGCCGAGGCGAGCCTGCTCACCCCGATCCGCGGGGGCGCGATGACGATCTTCGCCTTTGCGGTGAGCGTCTCCATGCTGCGTGAACGTCCGTCCCGACGGGCGTTCGCCGGAGCCGCCCTCGCTTCCGCCGGGATCGTCCTTGTCTCCGTCGGGGTCTAGCCCGGGCCTGTGGGATCCGGTATAGTAGAGGTATGAAGACTGGAACCGCCGACCTTCCGCTCCACTATGGCAGGGCCCCGAGGTGGCTCTTCTCCCGGATGCGCGCCCTCGCCGGGAAGATCGCCGAGGTGGTCGTCCTGGAGTACGGGCCGACCGGGTTTCTGCAGAGGATCGCCGATCCGTATTGGTTCCAGGCCCTCGGCTGCGTGCTTGGGTTCGATTGGCACTCAAGCGGCCTTACCACCACGACCTGCGGGGCGATCAAGGAGGGGATCAAGGGGGAGGAGGAGTCCTTGGGGCTGTTCGTTGCCGGGGGGAAGGGGGCGACATCGCGTAAAACTCCCACCGAGATCGCGGTGTGGGGCGATCGGACGGGGGTCGACGCGGATCGGTTGATCTACGCGAGCCGCGCCGCGGCCAAGGTCGATTCGGCCGCGATCCAGGACGGATACGGGATCTATCATCACGCCTTCTTCTTCGATCGGGCGGGGAACTGGGCTGTGGTGCAGCAGGGGATGAACGAAAGGACGCGCATGGCCCGCCGCTACCACTGGTTCTCCCGCGCCGTCTCCAGCTTCGTGTGCGAGCCGCACACCGCGATCTGCTGCGACACCCGCGCTCCGAGCTTGAACCTCGTGGCCCGGGAGAGCGCCGGCACGCGGGAGGCGAGCGCGGAGATCGCCCGTGAAGAGCCGATCAGGATCGTGGAGGAACTGGACAGGTTGAAGCGGGTGGAACTCCCCCGCCGGCACGCGGTGATGCTCTCCGATATCGATCCGAAACGTCTTTCCCGCATTTTCCTGAAGACGTACACCGCGCAGCCGCAGGGGTTTGAGGCGCTCCTCACCACCCCGGGGGTGGGGGCGAAGACGCTGCGCGCCCTCTCCCTGATCGCCGAGCTCGTCTACGGGGCCGTGCCGAGCTTCACCGATCCGGCGCGGTACAGCTTCGCCCACGGCGGGAAGGACGGAACCCCTTACCCGGTAGATCGCGAGACGTACGATCGTTCGATCGGGATCATGGCCCGCGCGATCCGACGGGCGAAGCTGGGAAAGCCGGAGGAGCTGCGCGCGTTGCGCCGGTTGGAGCGGGCGTTCAATCCTCCGGGACCTCCACCTCCCGCAGGTAGCGGGCCGCGTCCTCCGGCGGCATCGGGTTGATGTAGAGCCCGGTTCCCCACTCGAACCCGGCCACCAAGGTGAGGCGGGGGATGATCGCCATCCGCCAGTGGTAATCGTACTGCAGGGTCGTCCAGTAGCCCGGCTTCCCCGGCCGCGGTATGGGGTTGGGGGAATTGTGCAGAACGATGTTGTACGGCGGGTCTCCTAAGAGGTGCTTCAGCCGGAACAGGGTCCGCTTGAGGATGCGGGCCAGTTCCCATCGCTGCTCCTCGCAGATCTGCGTGAATTCGTGCGCGTGTTTGCGCGGGTAGATCACGAGCTCGAACGGGAAGCGCGAGTCGTACGGGGTGAAGGCGACGAAATCGTCCGTCGCCTCGATGATCCGCTCACCGGATTTGAGCTCCATGAGCATCACATCGCAGAACAGGCACCGCTCCTTCCTCTCGTAGTACTCCCGCGCCGTCTGCAGTCGATCGCGTACCCGGCGGGGGACGACCGGGGTGGCGATGATCTGGGAGTGCGGGTGCGCTAAGGATGCCCCGGCTTGTTTGCCGTGGTTCTTGAACAGGAGGACGTAACGGTACCAATCGTTCTTCATGAGCTCCTGCAGCCGCACGACGTAGGTGTCCACGATCAGCTTCACCTGTTCCACCGGGAGGTCGGGGATCTCCTTATCATGGGATGGTGTCTCGATCACCACCTCGTGGGTTCCGACCCCGTTCATGCGGTCGTAGATCCCGTCTACGGCTGTGCGCCCCAGTTCAGGGTAGTCCTGCATGGCGGGGAACTTGTTGGGGACCACCCGTACTCGCCAGCTGCCGTCCTCCCCCGGGATGCGGTAGATCTCCGGCGGGGTCATCTCCTCTTTCCCCGGACAGAACGGGCAGTTGCTCGGTGGACGACTATTTTCTTTCTTATCTTCCGTGCGATAGTCGGAGGGACGCTTCGCCCGCTCGGGGGCGATGATCACCCATCGTTCCGTTATAGGTCCTCGTCTAAGTTCCGGCATTCTCACTCCTTACCCAGTTATTTTAAGAGACGATCTCTCCGAGGAGATTGAGCCAATCGTGGAGCAGGCGTGGCATGAGGAAACGTTCGCGCACGTGTTCACGACCCGCCCGTCCCAGTTTGCCACCGAGATCGGGATTCGTCAATATCTCCAACACCC
>JAJRTG010000131.1 GCA_024278395.1 Fidelibacterota bacterium
ATCGCGATCAATTACAAGAACAAGCGCGGTTGGGACGATGCGTTGGACGTATGGGGGGTACACGGGATGGGGGGCTACGTGGGGATACTCCTTCTGGGGCTCTTTGCCAGCAAGGCGGCGAACCCCGGCGGAACGGACGGGCTCTTATACGGGAACGCTGCGTTCTTTCTCAAGGAGTTCGTCGCCGTCACCCTGACCGCTGTTTACGCGTTCCTCTTCACCTACGCCGCCCTGTGGCTGATCGATAAGTTCACCCCGGTGCGGGTGACACAGGCGGAGGAAGCGGGCGGGCTCGATGAGGCGGAGTTGGGCGAGGCGGCTTACCTGTAGACAGATCGCGCGGGCGGGGGATTCCCCGCCCGCGTTTTGTTTGATACTCTGGTAGAACTAGATCTCCTCGAACATCTCCTTCCCCGCTCCGCAGTCGGGACAGGTCCAGTCATCGGGGAGATCATCGAACGCCGTCCCGGGCTCGATCCCGGTGGTCGGGTCCCCCTTCTCCGGATCGTAGATGTAGCCGCACATCGTGCACTCGTACCTCATTGTTCGACCTCCTTTTCACCGGTCTCTTCGGTGATTTCCACCGGTTCTTCCTTGTCTATCTTAAGCTCCTCCCGCACCGCCCCGACATGGAACCTGAACTCTTCGATGTTGGAGAGCCCGAAGTAGCGCAGAAACTCATCGGTCACCGAGAGGAGGAGGGTCCGCCCCTGCGGTTCGGCGCGGATCAACCCGCGATCGAGGAGCTCGGTGACGTGTCCGTACGCCTTGTTCCCCCGCACCTTGATGAGATCGGCCTGGGTGAGCGGGTTGTTGTAGGCGATCATCGCCAGGGTGCGCAGCACCGACCTGGGGATGTCCTGCTGCGGGGCGAGGTGCGCCACTCGGTCCACGAACTCCCGCTTCACTTGGAAGAACGCGCGGCCGTCCTCGATGAGGAGCTCGAACCCATGCCCGGGCGCGGCGAACTCGGCCCTGATCTCCTCCAGGATTCGGTCGACGTAGGCGAGCGAGGTCCCGCCGAGGATCTTGGCGAGTCGGCGGCGGGTGAGCGGCTCCGGAGAGAGGAAGAGCGCCGCCTCAATCAGTCCCCGGTCCTCGGTGCGGGTATCCTCAGACATCGCCCCCCTCCTCGCTCATTCCGGCGCGGCGAGCTTGATGATGATGTCTCCCAGGAACTCCTCCTGCTCGCAGGTGATCTCCCCCTGTGCCGCCAGGTGCAGGACCTCGAAGAACCGGCTCACCCGCTCGTCCCGGTCTCCGCGCTCCAGGAGCCGGAAGAAGCTGATCGCCCCTCTGCCGGATAGGAGCTTCTTTATGCGTGAGAAGAGGGCGCGCAGGCGGTCGGTGATGTCCTCCCCGCCGATCTCAAAGTAGTCGAATATGTCCTCCTCGTCTCCGAGTTGGGCGCTCCTCCGCTCACTCCGCCTCCGGTTCACCTTGAGGGCGGCGGCGAGGGCGGTGCGCAGGTCGTTCAGGGTCACCCGCCGGCGCGGCAGCCGGCGCAGCGGGAGGGCGAACTCCTCCTCCGGTTCGATCGGGGGGTCCCACCCCTCCGCTGCCTCATCGACCGCCTCCTCCAGCTCGGCGATGAACTCGGACTGCGGCCGGGCGGAGGCGAGGAGATCGTCCGATTTCATGCGCAGCAACACCGAACAGGTGAGGACCATCCGGCCGGGGATCTCGAAGCGGAGCTCACGCATCGCGCGGAGCATCTCGCGGTAGCGGCGGGCGAGCTCCCCGATGTCGATGTCCCACGGATCCATGTCCGCGGTCAGACGGCGGAGCATCCCTTCCCAGGACTCGTTAGCCAGCTCTTCGAGCGGGATATCCGCGATGTGCGTGGCTTCCATCTTCCCTCCGGTCAATTCAGGTTGAGCGCCAGTATCTGGGAGACGCCGTCTTTCATTGTCACCCCGTAGGCCCGGTCGGCATGACGAACTGTTTCCTCGTTGTGCGAGACAACGATCACCTGCATCCGTTTTGCGTACTCCCGCAGCATCCGCGCCAGGCGGGTCGTGTTCATGAGGTCCAGTGCGGCGTCGATCTCGTCCAGGACGAAGAACGGCGCCTGCTGGTACTCCTGCAGGGCGAAGATGAACGCCGTGGCGACCAGGGTCTGTTCCCCTCCGGACAGGGCGTCGATGACGTGCGGCTCCTTCCCCGGCGGGTTCGCCTTGATCAGAAGGCCGCTTGAGATATCGTCCGGCTCCTCGAGCTCGAGTGACGCGCTCCCCCCCTGGAAGAGCTCGCGGAAGATGCGGTCGAACTGGACCGAGATCTCCCCCAGGGTCTCCAGGAACCGGGCCCGCTTCCTCTCCTCGATCTCCCCGATCAGCCGCTCGATCTCGTGCTTCTCCGCCTCGAGGGCGTCCACCTTCTCCCGGAACCGGTTGAACTCCTGCTCGAACGCCGCGTACTCGTCGATCGCCCGCATGTTCACCGGTTCTAATCTTCGGATGCGCCGCTTCGTCTCCCCGAGGCGCCGCTCGAGCTCGGTAAGCGGAGCGTCGATGCAGTCCGACTCGTCGATCTCGGACGCTCCGAGGGATTCGAGTTCGACCTTGGCCTCCGCCTCCTGCCGCTCGTAGCGGGAGAGGCCGCGGCGCAGGGTCTCCAGGTTCTGGTAGACCTCGCGCCGCCGCTCCCGCAGCGCGCGCAGCTCGTCCCCGCGTACGGAGGCCTCGTCCTTGGTCTTGTCCTCCTCCTGCTCCTTGGCGGCGAGGGCCCGCTCCTTGGCGGCGAGGATCTCCCTGCGCTCCTCCAGATCCTTCTCCAGCCGGGCGATCTCCCGGTTGAGCTTTCCGATCTGCTGGCGGCGCTTGGCGACGTCGAACTGGGCGTCCGGGGATTTCGCCGGTTTCTCCTCCCTACGCGCGCTCGGCCGCCAACCTCCGGTGAGCGCCCCACCCTTGCTCTGCAGGTCGCCGTCCAGGGTCACCGCCCGCACCCCGTCGACGTCGCGCAGCGCCTCCAGGTTCTCCGCCACGATCGTATCCCCGAGCACATACTCGAACGCCCGTCGGTACTTCGGATCGAACTCGACGAGGTTGATCGCGTAGTCGATCACCCCCGGCCGCTTGAGCGCCTCCGCCGAGGCGAGGCTCTTGCGGGGAGCGACGAGCCGTCCCAGCGGGAGGAGGCGGGCGCGGCCGAGGCGCTGCGCCTTGAGATAGTTGATGCACTCGATCGCCGTCTCGCGCGAGTCGACGACGAGGTCGTTCAAATGCCCTCCGGCCGCGGTCTCGAACGCCGTCTCGAACCCGGGCTTCGGGGTGGAGAGGGAGGCGATCGTCCCGTACACCCCTCCCCGCTTGCGGGCGAGGAGCGCCTGCACCGCCCGGTTCGCGCTCGTCGGCGCCTTGGCCCGGGCGACCGCCGCCGCCTGCACCTTGGTGATCTCGGCGATCATCTCCTCGAGGTTGCGCACCTGCTCGCGCTTGAACTCGATCTCCGTCTGTTTCTGCAGGATCTCGCGGCGCAGGCGCTCCACCTCTTGCAGGAGCGAGATCTTGTCGTCCTTCCCGAGTTCCTCGCGCATCCCCTCAAGCTCCCACTCCTTGTTCTCGATCGCGAGATCGAGGGACTCGAGCTCCTTCTGCAGCGCCTCGATCCTCTCCGCCATCCCCTTCCGCTCCTCCACCGCGCGGCGGAGCTTCTCCTCGAGGGCCTTTCGCTGTTGCAGGTGGATGGAGCGCTCGATCCGCACCTGCTCGTCGAGCAGGCGCTTGTACTCCAAGGCGGCGTCCCGCTCCTTGGATAGATCGAGGAGGAGCCGCCGCCGCTCGGCGAGGATGACGCGGTGGGTGTTCAGCTTCGATTTGACGTCCTTGAGTTCGTTGATCGCCTTCTTGCGCTTTTCGTCGTAGGCGGCGATCCCGCTCACCTCGTCGATGATCTCCCGGCGCCGCTGCGGGCTGCGCTTTATGATCTCGGTGATCTGGCCCTGGGCGATCACCTGCTGGCCGTCGGGATCGATCTTCGCCTCCTCGAGGATCCGATCGATCAGCCCGCGCGGGCAGGCCTTCCCCATGAACGTGTAGGTGGAGGAGCGGCGGGTGATCCGCCGGCCGAGGAGGATCTCCGGCGCCCGCTCCCCGTCCTCCAGGAACCGGTCGAAGATCCCGTCCTGGTTGTCGAGGTGCAGGATCACCTCGGCCTCATCGGCCGGGGAGTGGCGCTCCCCCCCGTTGAACAGGAGGTGTTCCAGCCGATCGGCGCGGAGCTGGGAGGAGCGGCGCCCCATGACGAACCGGATAGCGTCGATCAGGTTCGATTTGCCTGATCCGTTCTCCCCCAGGACCGCGGTCATCCCCGGGAAGAACGGGATCACCGTCCTGCGGCGGAACGATTTAAACCCGGAGAGTTCGAGCTTCGTGATCTTCGTCATCGCACCCGATCGGCTTCCTTCGTCCGGGATGAGATGAGCGTTTCGATCTTGAACCGATTGTAGTCGTTCGGTTCGCTCTCCCCTTCTTCCCAGCGGATTATGGACGGGATCGATACCCCGAGCTCCTCGGCGGTGCGGCGCTTGCTCCACCCGTGCGTCAGTCGGAACTGCTTAAGTCGTGTTCCCACCCGGTCCATTCGATTCCCCCTCAAAGTCGGTTTACTAATATAACTTTTGTTACGCAGGAATGCAAAAGCAACGGGAGAAGGGATCGACCCTCTCCCGCTACCCCCTCGAGACCGATCTACTTACCCAGGAACCCCCACACGAGCGCTCCGATCCCGGCGAGCAGGGCCACGATCGAGATGAAGTACAGCGAGTTCACCTGGTCCTGGATGTCCGCGAGCTGAGTTCCGCTCTCCAGTGCGGCGATGCGGTTCTCGTGATCCTCAAGCAGGTTCTTGTTGGCGAGGATCGCCTTCTTGTTTGCGTCGATCTGGCTGGAGAACCCGGCGAGCGCCTGATCGAAGCCCTCGAGCTTGGCGCGGTTGTTGTCGATCTTGATGGAGAGCGCGCTCATCGTCCGCTCGAGCTCGATCACCTTCTTCTTGAAGGTGCCCACGTCCTGGTCCTCGAGGACCTTCACACGGCCGTCCAGATCGGCGACGCTCTTCTTGAGGGCCGAGACGTCGGCCTGGATGCTCTCTTTGAACGCTTGATAGTCGTCGCTGAGCGCGGTGAATGCGTCCTTCAGCGCGGCGAGGTCGGCCTGAGTGACATCCGCCTTCTTGGTGACGGCGTCGCACGCGGCGGCCAGATCGGCGAGCTGCGTCTCGAGGGCCGCGATCCTATCGCCGTAATCCTTCTGCACATCGCCCATCGCGTCGAGGTCCTGGCGCAGGCCGACGATCTTCCCTTCCGCGTCCTTGATCTCGATCGACACAGCCTGGACGGTGTTACGCAGGTCATCGACCTTCCCGTTGAACGTGTCGATCTGGTCCATGTTCGCCTGGATCTTCTCGATGATGCCGCTCATGAACGTCTCGAAGCAGTTGAGCGTGCTTTCAAGGGAAGTCGAGCTCTCGTCGCTCGGGACGGCGGCGGCCTCTTGCGCCTGCGCCACCGCCAGGAAGAGTATGCTCGATAAGAGCCCCACCAGTGCTACGGTCATCCACTTTTTCATAGTTTCCTCCTCTTTCTTTTTCAGCGCACACCTCTACTTACAAGAATAGCGGGCGACGAAGAGAGGGAAGGGACCGGGGTTTTGCCGACGGCGATCTTTTGTCAGCCCTCCTGCGGACAGGCGTCACCCTCAGGGGTTCGCGGCGCGGGGGATGTCTCATCCAGAACGCCGATTCCTTGCGGTGGAACTTATGGGGGGATAAAATGGCGCCGATTTTTGTCTGGCGCGGGCCCTCCACCGGGGGGAAAGTTGGACGGAGTTAAAAAAGCGAAAGGAGAGGTGGAAACGACGACATGACCTTCTTAGTGATAATTCCGGGTGTAATCTCGGTGCTCGCCCTGTTGAGCGCGTACGCGTTCAATCGTTCCGTTGTAAGCAAAGCGCAGGGGACGGATCGGATGAAGGAGCTGCAGGGCTACATCCGGTCGGGGGCGTTTACCTTCATGCTGGAAGAGGCGCGGGTGATGGGGATCACGATGGTCGTGATCGGTGTGCTTCTGTGGGTCCTGTTCTACTGGGAAGTAGCGGTCGCGTTCTGGCTGGGATCGCTCCTCTCCATGGCGGCCGGGTTCATCGGGATGAACGCCGCCACCCACGCCAACGCGCGCACCACCCAAGGGGCGCGCAAGTCGTTCAAGGAGGCGCTCAACGTCGCGTTCTCCGGCGGAAGCGTGATGGGGCTTTCCGTGGCCGGTTTGGCCGTGTTCGGGCTCGTGATCGTGTTCCTCATCTTCCGCCACCTGTTCGATCCGGGAACCCTGAAGATCGAGACGCGGTACCTGTTCGGGGTAAAGAGCGCCGGGGTGAACCTGATCAAGGGGGCGCTCGTGGTCAGCGCCTACTCGATGGGGGCCTCGCTCGTCGCCCTGTTCGACCGCGTCGGCGGCGGGATTTACACCAAGGCCGCAGATACGGCGGCCGACCTCGTCGGTAAAGTGGAGATGCACATCCCGGAGGACGACGCCCGCAACCCGGCGACGATCGCGGACAACGTGGGGGACAACGTCGGTGACGTCGGCGGACTGGGGGCCGACCTCCTCGAATCGTTCATCGGGGCGATCATCTCGGTGATCGTCATGGTCCTCTACCTGTACGTCGGGCGGAACAACCCGAGCCTGCAGGGGATCATCTCGAAGCTCGGACTCACCGCCGGGTTGGACACCGCCAACTACTGGTGGCTCGTCATCGCCCCGCTGGTCATCGTGGCGGGAGGGACCTTCTCCAGTCTGCTCGCCATTCTGTACATCCGGTTTGCCGGGACCGCGGAGAACGTACAGGGGATACTGATGCGGGGGACGCGCCTGGCGGCGCTCCTCACCGCTGGCACCACCTTCCTCTTCTGCTGGTTCTCCCCCCTCTCCCTCAACATCTTCTACGAGGTGATGCTCGGGCTGTTCACCGGAGTGGCGATCGGCTTCTTCTCCGAGTATTACACCTCGACCACGTACAAGCCGGCGCGCGAGCTGGCCAAGATGAACCAGAACGGACCCGGGATCGGGGTGGCCGAGGGGCTCGCCCTGGGGATGCTGAGCACCTTCCTCCCGGTCTTGGTTCTCGCCGGGGCGATAATCGGGGCATATCAATTCGGCAGCCTCCTCGGGGTAGCGTTCGCCGCGATGGGGATGCTCTCGTTTGTGGCGATGACCGTATCGGTCGACACCTACGGCCCGATCGCGGACAACGCGGGCGGGATCGCCACCATGTCCGAGCTCCCGCCTGAGGTGCGGGAGCGGACCGACAAGCTCGACGCGGTCGGGAACACGACCGCGGCGATTGGAAAGGGGTTTGCGATCGGTTCGGCGGCCTTCGCCGCCCTCGGACTGATCGCCTCCTACCTGTGGTCGGCGATCGGGAGCGCCTCAGAGGTGGTGGCGCCGCAGCTTCCCATCGTGGGACAGATCGCGGCCCAGTTCTCCCCGACCGGAAGCCCGATCGAGGTGGGGGCGTTCGTCATAGCCGGGCTGATCCTCGGAGCGATGACTCCGTATGTATTCTCAGCGCTCCTCATCCGTGGGGTGAGCCACACCGCCGGCATCCTGGTGGAGGAGATCCGCCGCCAGTTCAAGGAGAACCCGAAGATCATGGCCGGGGAGGAGCCGGCCGACTTCAACCGGTGCATCTCGATCACCGCCCACGGCGGGGTGCGGAAGATGTTCCTCCCGGCGATGATTGCGGTGATAACGCCGCTCGCATTCGGGCTGGTCTTCGGACGCTACGCCCTCGGCGGGTTCCTGATCGGGGCACTCCTTTCCGCGATCCAGCTCGCCATCTTCTGCGGAAACGCCGGTGGGGCGATGGACAACGCCAAGAAGTACATCGAAGAGGGGCACTACGGCGGAAAGGGTTCGGAAGCGCACGATTCGAGCGTCGTCGGGGATACGGTCGGCGATCCGTTGAAGGATACGGTCGGCCCTTCGCTCGATATCCTGATCAAGCTGATGTCGGTCGTGGCGCTGGTGTTCGCATCGCTCTTCCCGATCTACCCGATCTTTATGTAGGTCAACCGAAAACCGGATTGGATGGGCGGGCCCTGCCGACCGACGGTGGGGCCCGTTCGTTTGGAGGGAGTGATCATGAAAAACCCGTTTCTGATCGGTGAGCGGATCTACCTGCGGCCGCTCGACGAGGAGGACCTCGACCGCTGCCTGCGGTGGATCAACGATCCCGAGCTGTTACGCACCCTGGGGCGCCGCTTTCCGATGAATCGGGCGCTGGAGCTGGAGTGGCTCATCGGTCAGTACAAGAGCGAGAAGCACCTCTCCCTGGCGATAGTCGTCAAGGAAGGGGACCGGCACATCGGGAATTGCGGGTTCAACGATATAGACTACGTCAACCGCAAGGCCGTCTTCGGGATCCTGATCGGGGAGAAGGACCAATGGGGAAAGGGGTACGGACCGGAGGCGGCGCGGTTGGTCGTCGACTACGGGTTCAACCAGCTCGGCATGCACCGCATCTCGCTTGAGGTCTACTCACACAACACCCGCGCCCAGCGTGCCTACGAGAAGGTGGGGTTTGTTCTTGAGGGGAGGATGCGCGAATCCCTCTTTCGAGACGGCACCTACTATGATACCCTCATCATGGCGGTATTGGAAGCGGAATGGCGTAACAAGCGGTCAGGCTAGGAGGAGATGATGAAGAGGCTCTACCGATCGAACCGGGACAGGCGTATCGCCGGAATCTGCGGCGGGCTCGCCGAGTATATCGGGGTGGATTCCAACCTGGTCCGCCTCGGGCTGATCCTGATTGCCCTTGCCACCGGAGTCCTCCCGGCGCTCATCACCTATATCATCGGCTGGGCGATCCTGCCGGAGAAGTCCGACTAGGTGCGCACCCCGGGGCTCTGAATTAGCGCATGTGATCGTTTGGCGAGAAACAGCATTAGCATGTCCTGCTCGGAATTGCGGAGTCTTGACTTGCCGGCTCTGAAGAAGCGCTTTAAACTTCGAATGGTGATTCTGTGATTGCAGAGCTGCAAAAATACCTTTCCGAGAGACGACTCGGTTTTCTTTCCTTCGGTGGAGTGCGCATGGCCTTTCTCGACATCTCCGGCGGCTTCTGGGGCCTCCGGCGGCAGCTTGAGGTGTTGGTGGGCCGAAGACTGACCGACTCGGTGCTGCAGCAGGCGGGAGCCAATGGAGGGGCTTCGTTCGCCAAGAGTTTCGTGTCACCTGTCCCGTCCGAAGACGTGAGGCAGGCATTGCGGGATTGCCTCGCCGCTTACCAGGCTGCCGGATTCGGTCGGTTTAAGATAGAAGAGCTAGATCTATCTACTGGCCGGGTCCTAATCCGAGGCCGAGACACCTTCGAGGCTTGGATGATGCGCCGGCATAAAGAGCGAACGGAGGCGCCGGCCTGTGCGTACACGGCAGGGGTGTTGGTTGGGTTCATAAACGTGCTTATGGGCCGCCAGGACGTGGTATGCGTTGAGCGAGCTTGTGAAGCTCAGGGCGCCGACTCGTGCTTGTTCGAGCTATTGCCAGCGGAGGCCGCTGGAAACGTCCCTGTGGTGGCTGTCTCCCCCGATCCCGGCTTGGGTCTAAGGGTGAACCTGCTGGATCTCCTCTTTCACCGAATGCCTATGGGAATTGCTATCATCGATCGTCAATTTCGAATTCGCCGCTATAACGCTACTTGGGAAGATTTCTCGGCCCGGTACGCCCCTCCCTCCGCCGCCCCGCTTGCCCCCGGCGTCGGCTACTTCGATCACCTGCCTGGCACGGCGTCCGTCGTGCTGCCCCGGTTCCGGCGGG
>JAJRTG010000132.1 GCA_024278395.1 Fidelibacterota bacterium
ACTCGTCTACAAGAAGGAGGACTCATGAAGATCGGCCTTTTCTCCGATGCTTACCTTCCCGAGATAAGCGGGGTGACAAGCGTGGTCTCCTGGCTCAAGCGGGAGCTGGAACGGTTAGGACACGAAGTCTACGTCTACGTCCCGGCCTACGAAGGGGCCCGGGATAAGGAGGAGCGGATCTACCGGTTCCGCTCGCAACGGTTCATCTTTCATAAGACAAGTCGCGTCGCCCTTCCGTATAACCGTAGGGCGACGCGCACGTTCAAGCACCTCGATATAATCCACAGTCACACCCCTTTCTCGCTCGGACTCGTCGCCCTGGGGGCGTCGGTCCGCTACCGCATCCCCCACGTGCACACGTACCACACCCACCTTACCGCTTATCGCCATTACCTCCCGTTCCCCCTGCGCCCCCCGAAGAAGACGACCGAAGAACTAGCGGCGGCGTTCTGCAACCGCTGCACTGCGATTACCGCCCCGTCCACCCCGATCAAGGAGGAGCTTGAGAGCTACGGAGTGAAGCGCCCGATCCATGTCCTTCCCTTCGGGGTTGACCAAGAACTCTTCCGCAAAGACCCGGTATGGGATCCGCGGGCCGCTCTTGGAATCGGGAAGAACGTGCATCTCTACCTCTACGCCGGGAGGCTGGCCGCCGAGAAGAACCTCGATTTCCTCCTGCGCGTCTACAAGCGCATCCGCTCCGCCGACCCCGACTCCGTCCTGGTGATCGCCGGGGACGGCCCGCGCCGCCTCCCATTGGAGCGCACCGTAAAGGAGGAAGGGCTCGAAGGTTCGGTGATCTTCACCGGGTTTCTCGACCACCCGCGCCTTGTCGATCTGTACAAGCAGGCCGATCTCTTCCTCTTCTCCTCCAAGACGGAGACCGAAGGGCTCGTCCTGGTGGAGGCGATGGCCGGAGGGACGCCGCCGGTCGCGATCGGGGAACTCGGAGTGCTCGACGTGGTGGAGGACGGAGTCAGCGGGATCCTGGCCCCTGAGGATGAGGAAGCCTTCGCCCGGACAGTCCTCTCCATCATGGACGATCCCGATCGCTACCGTAAGCTCCAGGAAGGGGCATTGAAACGGGCCGAGGAGCTCTCAGTCCAGAACGCTACGCGGAAGCTCCTCGAGATATACGAAAAATACGCGAAAAAATAAGGCCGGGGGGGAGGAGGTCCCCCGGCTCTTGAGAGCTAGAACCTCAGCTCTTCTTCAAATGAAGCGGTGTAGCGCTGCGGCTCCCTCCCATCCGGCCGGTAGATTATCACCGTCATGTAGAAGTAGTAGACACCGGATCGGAGCGTCTCCGGGGCCTCCCACGTAGCCTCATCCCGGTAAGCGTTGTCCGGGAGCATGGTATGGGGATGCCAGGCCATCTGTCCGACGATGTATCCGTCTTGATCGACGATCTGCATAAACCCGTACATCTGTTCCGCATCAGCATGGATGTTCCCGTCGTTGGTGATCAACCTGTCACAATGGATCAGCCGCGGGTTCCCCTTATCCTGCCATACGCGGAAGTCCTTGAACGTGAAGTGGGGGGAGACGTCACCCCCGGGGTTGAGCAGAAAAAGGGAGGCCACTTGGGTGGTGACAACCACCTGCGCCCCGGCTGCCGCCGGCGGCTTCACCCGAAAGACAGCGGCGGCGTATCTGCCTCCATAGGGGACAAGATCCTTCGGCATCTCCACTTTATAGTGGAAGGAGACCCCCTTCCCGGGGTCGATCCTTTGCTCGGCCGGGGTGATAGTGAGGAGCTCGTGACCGGAGTATTTGTAGTGGTCGATCGCCGGATCGAGGAGGATCGGAACCCCCTCCGGGGAGGTGAATCCACGTACAACCGCCTCGACTACGATCGGCTTCTCCCCGGTGTTCTGGACCATGATATCCCCCTCATACGACGTCCCGGGTGGAAGCAGTATCTCAGTCACCGCCGGGGAGATGGACACCCCGGCATACACCAGAACCGAAGCGGCCGCGACGATCAGCAGAACGATCAGCACTGCCCTCTTGATCATAACTCACCTCCTTTTAGAGAGAAGCGACCGCGGTGAACGCAATCCGCAGTTTGCCCTCACCGGCGGGAACCGAAAAGTCGATGCTAAGCTTGTATTCAACCTTTATCTCCTCTCCCGTGGTAAGCCCGTCCTCGTCCTTAACGATCGCTATCTGGCCCGACTTGGGGACGGTCCAGTCGTCGATCCCTTGCCCACTTCCCGGAGCCTCCGACCTGATGAAGAACTTCCCGTTCTTGATGAGGTCGTAATCTCCGATTATGAAACTGCCAATCTCGGCTATGATCGAGTAGCGAGGGGCATTCGTCATTACGAAAAGGACGGTCTCAGCCGTATCCTCCGGATTGCTGAGCGGATCGACGTTGAAGCTGATCTCATCACCGCTCTTGATCGAGAGGAGTATCTCCCCGGCGACGCGGGCCCTGACCTCCACACTCTGTCCCTTCGGCCCGTTAGCAGCGAACGATGAAACGGCAAGGGCCGCCACCAGGAATACCACCAAACCGGTTATCAACCATCTCTTCTCCATTCACCTCACCTCCCACAGTACTCCGCCATCGATTATTCCTCAAGGTTGGCCCGGCTTAGACAAAGTCAGGCTGGTTCAAAAG
>JAJRTG010000009.1 GCA_024278395.1 Fidelibacterota bacterium
AACTACGGGGTGGACGACGGGCTCTATCCCCTTGGGAGCTGCACGATGAAGTACAACCCGAAGCTGTCCGAGGACCTGGCCCGCCTTCCCCGCTTTTCCTCCGCCCATCCCCTCGCCGATCCGAGCCTGGTGCAGGGATCGCTTGCTCTTCTCTACGAGATGGAGCGGATCCTCGCCGGGATCGCCGGGATGGCCGCGGTTACCCTCCAGCCAGCGGCCGGCGCGCACGGGGAACTCACCGGGATGTTCCTCATCCGCAAGTACTTCGAGATGCGGGGGGAGACCGGGCGGAAGGTGATCCTCCTCCCGGACTCGGCGCACGGGACGAACCCGGCATCGGCGACGATCGCCGGGTTCACGGTGCGGGAGATCCACTCCGGCCCGGACGGGATGGTCAACCTCGAGGCGCTGAATGCGGCGCTCGATGAGACGGTCGCCGGGATCATGCTCACCGTCCCGAACACCCTCGGGATCTTCGAGGAGGGGATCCTCGAGGTGACCGAGCTGGTCCATCAGGCCGGTGGGCTGTGTTACTTCGACGGGGCGAACCTCAATTCCTACATCGGCCGCGCCCGTCCCGGGGACATGGGGGCGGACGTGTTCCACTTCAACCTGCACAAGACCCTCTCCACCCCGCACGGAGGAGGAGGGCCGGGGGCGGGTCCGGTGGCGGTGGCCGAAGAGCTCGTCCCCTATCTTCCGGTGCCGCGGATCGGAAAGGACGGAGACCGTTACTCCCTCGACTGGGACCAGCCCGACTCGATCGGAGCCGTCCATTCGTTCTACGGGAACTTCGGAGTGATCCTTAAGGCGTACGCCTATGTCCTCCAGCTTGGGGACCCCGGGCTGCGCGCCGTGAGCGGAGACGCGGTCCTAAACGCTAATTACCTTCAAACCAGGCTCAAGCGCACCTATTCCCTCCCCTACGACAGGCTGTGCAAGCACGAGTTCGTCCTCTCCGGCAAGGGGATCGGGGAGGGGGTATCGACCCTCGATATCGCGAAGCGGCTGCTTGACTACGGGTTCCATCCGCCGACGATCTACTTCCCGCTCATCGTGCACGAGGCGCTGATGATCGAGCCGACCGAGACGGAGGGGAGGGAGACGCTCGACAGGTTCGTGGAAGCGATGGAAGAGATAGCCCGCGAGGCGAAGGAGGATCCGGATCTCCTGCGCGAGGCCCCCACCAGGACGCCGGTGCGGCGGCTCGACCAGACCCGCGCGGTACGGGAACCGATTTTGACCTACCAGTTTTCCGATTGAGCGGCGCGCGCGATCGCGGCGACGAGCCGATCCGCCACCTCCGCACAGAGGCTCGGATCGAGCGCCTCGACCATCACCCGCACCAGGGGCTGGGTTCCGGAGGCCCGCACGAGGACCCGCCCATCCTTCCCGAGCCTCTCTTCCTCATGGGAGATTGCCTTCACCACCGTCGGGTGGGAGACGACCCGCGCCGGATCAGCCGCTTCCACGTTTTTCAGGATCTGGGGAAAGAGGGGGATCTCTTGCGCCAGCTCAGGGAGGGAAGAGCTATTCACATGGGCGATCTCGAGGAGCTTAACAGCCGTCAGGATCCCGTCTCCGGTTGGGGAATGGTCGGAGAAGATGATGTGTCCGGACTGCTCGCCTCCGAGACGCGCCCCGCGGGAGTGCATCTCCCGCGCGACGTAGCGGTCCCCCACCGGAGTGCGGAGGATCTCGATCCCCTCTTCCCTGAGCTTCCGCTCCAGTCCGAGGTTGCTCATCACCGTCGCCACGACGACCGGCGGGGAGAACCGCCCGCTCCGCCGCATGTGCAGCGCGGCGATCCCCATCATCCTGTCCCCGTCGATCACCTCCCCGTCCGGTCCGACGAGGAGGACGCGGTCACCGTCGCCGTCGAACGCGATTCCGAGATCCGCCTTGTGTTCCTGCACCGCGGCCTGCAGCGGGGCAAGATGGGTGGAGCCGCATCCCTGGTTGATCCGACGACCGTCCGGTGCGGTGTGCAGTTCGACCACCTCGGCGTTGAAGTGGCGCAGGACGCGGGGCGCGATCGCTCCGGTCGCCCCGTAGGCGCAGTCGACCACGATCCGGGTTCCGGAGAGGTCGACCTCGTCCGATTCGATCGTCCCGACGAGGAATGCGGCATACCTGGTCGCCGCCGCTTCCAACGGTTCGATCTCCCCGACCCGGGGCCCATACGGCGGGCTGTCTAATATCTCCTCGATCGCGCGCTCCTGCTCGACGCTGAGCTTCATTCCGGTGCGATCGAAGAACTTGATCCCGTTGTCGGTGGGCGGATTGTGCGACGCCGAGATCACCGCGCCCAGAGCGGCGTGTTCGTCTTTGATGAGGAAAGAGATCGCCGGAGTGGGGATGATCCCGGCGAGGAGCACGTCGGCTCCGGCTGAGGCGAACCCGGCGGCGAGTGCTCCCTCGAGCATCGGTCCGCTCTCCCGCGTGTCCCGCCCGATGATCACCGTCTCTCCCGGAGTGACGAGCACCTCTGCCGCAGCACGGGCGAGGGCGAGGGCGAGCTCCGGAGTGAGGTCGCGGTTCGCCACTCCCCGCACCCCGTCCGTTCCAAAGAGCCTCATCTGCTCCATCCTCCTTCCAAGATCAGAAGGGGCGGGCCGAGGGCGATCGGATAGATGAGCTCTCCGCTTATCCCGAACTGGAGCCCGTGTGCCGGTCCCCTGTAGGAGAGCCCACCGCCGAGCACCGGGGCGGGGAACCTGGCGTTCAGGTCGAAGTAGGCGATTCCTCCGGTCACATCAAGATAGCTCCCTCCGCCTCCGATGGGGATCTCCACCCCGCTGCGGAGGAGGGTCTGTCCTGAAGGGGAGATGAGCAGGCTCGCCACTCCGTAACCAAATGGGAGTTCGCTTCTGAGGGTGACGCCGAAGAGGGGAGGCAGACCGCCGAACGGGATGCTGATGGTCAGGCTGACCGCGTCGATTCCTCCTCCGAATGCAGGTGGAGCGGAGGGAAAGATGACGAGGAGCGAGACAACTACAACCACCAGGTATATCCGCATCGTGGCGTAAGTCTAGCGGATCAGCCCCGTCCTGGTCAACCGGACGGGCGGACGATGTCCCCGATGAGGGGGGTGAAATCGGATGCCTTCACCCCGTAGGCAACGCGGTCGCGCACCTCGACGATGACGATCTCCCCCTTTATCCCGCGCACGTCGTAGCTCAGGATCTTACCGGTGGTGGGATCGGTGATCAGGTTCTCGGTGTCGAGTACCTGGAAGAAATCGCCCTTGTGCACTCCGGCATTGGCGCCGATGTTTATCACCACGCGTCCGTCGGGGAGGACCGCCGCCACCTGGCCTTCGGCAGGGACCGGAGCGTTAGTCGGGAGGGCCGACCGAGTGGCGATGATCTGCGGGGCCACGTCCTCCATCCCCTCGATCAGGCGGGCGACGAGCTGGTTCAGCGTCCGGCTCACCGCTCTTCCCACGATCGTTTCATCGAATCGGTCGCTTCCCACCGTGATCTCATCGATCAGCGGAGCGACCGGGCTGCTCCCTGGTCTTATCTGGAAATTGAGGGTGGCGATGTAGGAGGTACCGTCCCACAGCTTCGCGGTGTATATCCCAGGGCCCATCTGGATGCCGGAGGCGTCGCGTTGGTCCCAGAACCATTCCCCGCATCCACCGTTCGGGATGAACTGCCAATCGAGCCATTTCAGGAACGCCCCTCCACTTCGGTATATCTCGATTCCGTACCACTTGGCAGGGCCTGGGTTCTTGTAGCCGATGCGCACCGTCTCGCTGGGGAAGTAGTAGGGCTTGTCCGTGCGCAGTCCACCCGCGCATACGTTCACGGATGAAGGGCGGGTAAGGGAGAGGAGCTTGCCCAGATCGATGGAGAAACCGGTCGTTCCCTGCTCGGAACCGGAGGCGGAGACCGCCTTCACGATCTCCGATGTGTACACGTTCACCAGCCGTGCGGACATCGATACCTCGACCGATGCGTTGCTCACTTTAAAGAAGCCGAGGCTGAGCGAGGACTGATTTACGTTCACCTTGGTCACCGACCCGACGATCAGCAGGTCGGCTCCGAGGAGGCGTCCGGCGGCGGTGAGATCGCTCTCCAGGGATGGATTGAGGTTCCTCTCCTGCATCAACGCTTCCAGTTCGCCCCGTTCAAGTACGCGGATACCGCTGTTCACCAGCCGCTCTATGAGCTCATCGGCCACCCCCGCTCCGACGTTGACAAACCCGGAGGAGCTGCGGTCATCGAACCGGGCGACGGCGACCTTGATTTCGGAGAGGACCTTGGCGGCAGAGGGGCTGATCGGTACGGCGACGGTTACGGCGAGGGCGTTGTTCTGCTCGTTTGATTCCTCGATCCTGTTGAACGGCTGATCCGCTTCCGCACTGATCGTGTGAGTGCCGACCTCCGCAGTCCACGTGATGGAGACCGACTTCGCCCTCCCGGGATCGATCCCGAACGGAACCGACGGGGTGGCGACCGGAAAGCCGTCTATGAGGAAGCGGACGGAGAAGGTTCTATTCACCGGGCTCGTCCCCGCGTTCTCCACCGTGGCGGTAATCGTCACCTGATCCCCAGCGACCGGGGACTCCGGAGAGAGTCCGATTGCTGTGACGACGAGATCAGGCCCTGCTATTGCGGCGAGCCCGAAACAAGCGACGAAGAGCAGAGCAACGAGCGGTACCAAACGCTTCACGTTCTTCCTCCTTCATTTCAACCGTTCTGTAATGATCTACACCGGACATCGAGGTTAGGTTTCATCTATTGCACAGGATAACGCCTCGGCGCTATAAGGAGAAACGGCCCGAGGATCAATCCGAGAAGACCGATGATTCCAAGCCCCAATCCGACCCCAACCCAGTCGGCGAGCAACCCGACGAGCGGGGCCAACCCGGCGGTGAGGAGCGTGCGCAGCTGTGACTCGACTGACAGGCCGGTAGCCATCGTCCTTTGCGGGATGAGATCCGACAGGTACCCGATGATGATGGGGCGGCGCAGGTTCTGCAGCGCGTAGAGCCCTAAGAACGCCATGATGGCAATCCAGTCCAGCTTCCTCCAAGCGGCAAGCCCGGCTCCCAGGAGGAGGAGCATCCCCAGGAGGTAGAGGCCGTTCGCCGCTCTGGGGAGGGAGCGGACCCTCTTTTCCACTCTTCCTGCATGGGAGGAGGCGTAGCTCGTCCCGAGGTAGATGAGGAAGTAGAGCCCGCCGACGATGAGCGCCACCCGCTTTTCCGCGGCAAGGGAGAGGAGTATGGGAAGGGCGATCGCCTGGGATTGCAGGATCGGCTGGAGGTAATCTTTGGTTGCTTTGAACATGGCATCGAAGGTTGCGCCGCTCACAAGACCGCGCAGGAGCTCCCCCCTGCGCAGCATCCGGACCGACTCCCTGGCGGTGATCCCGATCCTCTGCAGTAGTTTTCTTCCCCATCCCCCTTCCACGTGGATCAACTCTCCGTCCAGTGCTTTGGGATAGGAGGCCATGAGGATGAGTTCGAGGAGATAGGGGACCATCGATGCGGCGAATACGATCCGGTAGCTTCCGGAGTGGAAGACGAGCCCGGCGGCGATCAACGCCCCAATGGCCGATCCGAACTGCGATGCAGCGCGGGTATGGCCGTAGTATTCCACCCGTTGATCCTCTATCCCCTTGATCCGCAGGTACTCGAGGATCATCGCCTTGTGGGTCCCGGAGCGGAGGGCGTCACCGATTGCGAACAGGACCATCGCCAGGACGTATACGGGAAAGCTGGGGAACAGGTAGAAGATGGCGAACGAGACGAGGTAGGCCCCGAAGGCGGCGAGCATCGACTTCCGCCTCCCGTAGGCGTCGGCGACCACTCCGGTTGGAATCTCGAGAACGTTCGTTGCGATCTCCCGCACCGAGAAGAGAGCCCCGATCTCAAGGAAGGAGAGTCCCATCTCCCGGAAGAACAGGATGATGAACGGATCGAAGAACCTCAGGTTCTTCAGAAATCCGTACGCCCGGAATTTGTAGTACATCAAGTCCTTCGGGATCGTCACTTCGCTACCACCCAGGATGTAACGTGCAGATCGGTACGGTAATCGAAATCAAGAAATAGATCAAGCACGTTCTTCCCGCTTGACCGCAGGGCTGTTCTATGGTATCCTATCCGCATTGTGAGAATCGATTCTCACATTATGAGAGAGATGAGCGAAGATGAGTACGCTGAGCACGCTTGAGAAGTGCGTGCAGATACTGACCTTGTTCACCGAGACGACGCCGCGGCTGAGCGTCGAGGAGATCTCCGCGCGACTAGGAATTCCCAAAAGTACCGTCTATCGCTACATCTCCGCCCTGAAGAAGCACCGGCTCATCTCCGAAGACACCCGTCCCGGGTTCTACTGCCTCGGGGATGGGATCCTCCCCCTTGCCCGCGCCGTCGCCCGGTCGAGCGTGCAAGAGATCGCGCTTCCGTTCATGGAGCAGTTGCAGCGGGACTACGGGGAGACGGTGATCCTCTCCGCCCTGCGTAACGATCAAGGGGTCTGCCTGGAGAAGGTCGAGGGCACGCACGCCCTGCGCGTCTCGCATGACCGAGGGGCGATCTTTCCCCTCCACGCCGGCGCATCGGGGAAGGTCCTCCTCGCTTACCTCCCCCCCGATGATCAGGCCCGCATTATCCGCACACAGGGACTCCCCCGGTTCACCAGGACCACGATCACCGATCCCAACTTGCTGCAGGAGGAGCTCGCCCTTATCAGATTACAGGGATACGCGGAGAGCGACGGCGAGGTTACGGAGGGGACGTACGGAATCGGCGCTCCCATCTACGGGCGGGGCAACAAGATAGTCGCCGCACTGAGCGTCGCTGCCCCCAAGCAACGGCTGCAGGGACGGAAGCGGGAGCGGATGGTACGGGTGGTTGTCGATACGGCAAAGAGAATCAGCGAGGCGGTGCAGGCGCAGGATGTTTGAAAAACAAAATCACAACCAAGGAGGAAGCTAGACAGATGACCGAACAACCAGAGGGTTCTCCGATCACGATCACCGCGGGCAAGCTCGAGGTGCCCGACCGACCGATCATCCCGTTCATCCGGGGCGACGGGATCGGGCAGGACATCACCCCGGTGATGCTCAAGGTGGTCGATGCGGCAGTGGAGAAGGCGTACGGAGGCACCCGGCGTATCGCCTGGATGAAGGTGTTGGCCGGAGACGAGGCGGTGGCGA
>JAJRTG010000133.1 GCA_024278395.1 Fidelibacterota bacterium
ACGGTTCGCAAGCACCTCTCCCAGCTAAAGGGAGGGCAATTGGCGACCCGCGCCTTCCCCGCCCGAGTCGTTTCCATCATCCTCTCCGATGTGCCGGGGGACCCGGTGGACATGATCGCCTCCGGGCCGACGGTCCCCGACCCGACTACGTTCGCGGACGCCGTTGAGATCCTCCATCGCTACCAGTTATGGGATAAAGCGCCGGCGACGGTGCGGGAACGTCTCTCGGCCGGGGCGCACGGGGAGGTTCCGGAGACCCCTAAACCCGGCGATCCGGCGTTCGAACGGGCGGGTTATGTGATCGCCGGTTCCGGGACGATCGCGGCCGAGGCGGCGCAGCAGGAGGGGAAACGGCTCGGCTACAACACGCTCCTCCTCACCACCACCCTTGAAGGGGAGGCGCGGGAGGTGGGGAAGGTGTTCGCCGCGATGGCACGTGAGTTGGCGGCCAACAATCGGCCGATCTCCGCTCCCGCCCTTATCCTCGCCGCCGGGGAGACGACGGTCACGGTGCACGGTGATGGGAAGGGCGGGCGGAATCAGGAGCTCGCCTTATCGGCGGCGCTGGGGATCTCCGGTCTCCCCGGGGTGGTCGTCGCCTCGCTGGGGACCGACGGGCGCGACGGCCCGACCGACGCCGCCGGGGGGATGGTCGACGGCGGCACGCTCGATCGGTTACGCTCTCATGGGGTCGATCCGTGGGACGTCTTGGCCCGGAACGACTCATATACCGCGTTGGATGCAGTGGATGCGCTGATCCGTACCGGCCCGACCGGTACGAACGTCGCCGACCTGGTAGCGATCCTCGTGCGATCGATCCGGGATGAATAGAGGATGTGGAACCCTGTATTGAAGGAGCGCAGGGCTGGACCGGGCGGTTTTCTAAGACCATACTTCAAGACCAACAAAGAGAGTTACAAAGGAGAGTCTGGAATAATGGATGAGATTTTTGTCCGCAGTGAGCACAATCCGCTTATCGAGGTTTCAGATCTGCCTTATCCGGCGAACGCCGTGTTCAACGCCGGTGTCGCTGATCTGGGGGATGAGATCCTCCTCCTTCTGCGGGTGGAGAGCCGGTCCGGCCGCTCACACCTCACCGTCGCCCGCAGTCGGGATGGGATCACCGATTGGCGCATAGAGGAGAGGCCGCTCCTCCATCCCGATCAGGGCTCACCGTACGAGGCCTACGGGGTTGAGGACTGCCGGGTGACCCGTGTGGATGAGCTCGATCGTTGGGTCCTCGCCTATACCGCCTATTCGGGTTACGGTCCGGCGGTGGCCCTTGCCACTACAACCGACTTTAAGCGCGTGGAGCGGCTCGGGCTCGTGTTTCCGCCCAACAACAAGGACGCCGCGCTCTTCCCGCGCAAGATCGGAGGGAGATACGCGATCCTGCACCGCCCCCGCGGCGGGGAGGGGAGCATCTGGATCGCCTACTCGTCCGATTTGATCCACTGGGGGTGGAACGAGGTCGTCCTCCCCATGCGACCGGGGCCGTGGTGGGACGGCGTCAAGGTGGGGACAGGGCTCCCTCCGATCGAGACCGAACGGGGTTGGCTCCTTATCTACCACGGGATCAAGGACATGGTCAGCGGCCCGATCTACCGCGTGGGGGCGGCGCTCCTCGATCTGGACGAGCCGCATCGCCTGCTCGCCCGCGCCCATCACTGGATCCTCGGACCGCAGGCGCCGTACGAGCGCACCGGGGACGTTCCCAACGTCGTCTTTCCCTGCGGGGGGATCGTGCGCGACGGCGAGCTGTGGATGTACTACGGGGCGGCCGACTCCTCGATCTGCCTCGCCACCGCCAAGCTCGATGAGATCGTCGACTATCTCCTCGCCGATCCACGGAATCGGAACGGCGGTTAGGCCCGCACGTATCCGTTGGCTTTAAACCACTCGACGGCCTTTTGAAGGGCCGTCCGGGGCGGGGTCTGGGGGAGTCCCAGCTCGCGGATCGCCTTTCCGGGATCGTAGTACATGTAGTGGCGCGACATCCGGATCGTGTCCGGGGTCATGCGCGGGGTGCAGCCCGTCATCCGGCACCACGCGGCGTTCAGGTATGAGAGCCCGAGGATCGGATGGTAGGGGAGCCGCACCCGCGGGGCCGGTATCCCGGTGATCTCGGAGAGGGTCTGGAGGAGCTCGGCCATCGTCATGTTCACACCGCCGAGGATGTAGCGCTCCCCCGCCTTCCCCTTCTCCAGGGCGAGCAGATGGCCTATCGCCACGTCTTCTACGTCGACCACGTTCATCCCTGTCTCCATGTACGCCGGCATGCGGCGGTTCAGGAAGTCGAGGATCGTGCGCCCGGTCGGGGTCGGCTTGACGTCCCGCGGTCCGACCGGGAAGGTCGGGTTCACGATCACCACGGGAAGGCCATCCCGCGCAAACTTGAGGGCGAGCTGCTCCGCTTCGTACTTGCTCCGCTTGTAGTCCCCGATGATCTTGCGCGGATCGATCGGGGTATCCTCGGTCACCGGGGTCTTCCCCTCCGGAACCGCGAGCGCGGCGACCGAGCTCGTGTAGACGATTCGTGTTACTCCCGCCTTCTTTGCGACGGTGAGGACGTTCTCCGTCCCTCCGACGTTTACCCGGTAGATGAGGTCTGGATCCCGCACCCAGAAGGAGTAGAGCGCTGCGGCGTGGAAGACTGCCCCGCACCCCGAGACAGCCCGCTGCAGCGAAGCGGGATCGGTGATATCCCCCTCTGCGATCTCGATATTAAGTCCGGCGAGGTTGCGCATGTCCGATCCCGGCCGCACGAGGGCGCGCACGGTATAGCCCGCCGCGAGCAGGACCCGGACGATACTCGATCCGATAAAACCCGTCCCCCCGGTTACGAGTGCGCGCAATTCATCCCTCCAAACACCATCGGCGCAGGTCGATCCCCGGGCGAAGCTCCTTATCAACCCCCGACTCTCTGGTGGGGCACATCCCCGCCGTTTCGTAGAGGCGCGTCGCTCCGCTCAGGCTCGCCGGGAGTCCGGCGCCTGCGGGACGTCTCTTCAGGCAGGCAGTATACCCGCTCAGCGATGTCCCAACAAATCACTCTTCATCCGCGTGCTCCCACACTCCGTTCGCGCAGCTGCCGAGGAAGAGATGATTCGGATCGCTGGGATCGACCGCGATCGCCTCCAGGCTGAGCACGGTCGCGGCGGGGGAGAGCTTCTTCCAGGCGCTCCCTCCGTCCGTCGAGGCCCAAAGCCCCCCTTTACCCGGGCTGTTGAACATCCCGCCTGCCCCGGCCGCAGCGTAGATCGTGCGGTCTTCCGCGTAGTTGGGGGAGAAAGAGACGGCGTAGATATACTTCGCGGCATTCTCCGAAAGAACCTTCTTCCATGTATCTCCACGGTCGCGCGAGCGGTAGAGCCCGTCCCCTTGAGCTGCGGCGAGCACGGTCCCGTCATTCGCGTAGTCCGGGGAAACGGCCACCGCGAAGATATCACCTTTGGGGATTACCCGGGTCCAGTGGGCTCCTCCGTCCGTTGTGCGAAAGAGGCCGCTGTTGTAAAAGAGGCCGGCGAAGATGGTCCCATCGGCCGCGTAGTTTGGGGAGACGGCAAGCGCCCATACCGATGCATGCTCCACTGTGTCCAGGATCCCGGTGTTCACCTGCGTCCAGGTCTCTCCTTTGTCGGTTGTCTTGAAGACCCCGGCGCCGTAGCCACCCCGCGTGCCGGCAAACACCGTGCCGTCGCGGCGATAATCCGGAGAGACCGCTATCGCGGAGATGATCCGGTTACTCACTCCTTCGTTGCGCCTCTCCCACGTTCGTCCGTAGTCGCTTGATCGATAGATCCCGTTGCCGGTGGCAGCGAAGATCGTTCCATCAAGTTCGTAGGCCGGAGAGACGGTAAGGCCCTCCACCCACATGCCCGGAAGGGCGGGCTCCCCCCATGTAGCTCCCCCATCGCGCGAAGCGAACAC
>JAJRTG010000010.1 GCA_024278395.1 Fidelibacterota bacterium
GGCCGGCTCACCGTAGAGGATGCTCCAATCGGTGTCCAGGCCGATCTCGTTCATCAGCGGGACGATGGTCTGGAGCATCCCCGCGACCCCGCCGCCGTGGTAGGTCGCGTTGACGTTGAGCACCTGGAGTTGATAGAGGGATCGCGCCGCCCCGTAGATGGCCGCAATCCTCTCCGAGCCCATCAAGTCCAAATAATCCTCTATTCGCATCAAGCCTCCTTAGTCCTTGATCGGTTCATAGAAGCGAAAGGAGCCCGCTGGGGACAGCCGTTGACCAGAGCTGCAGGTCGCACCCCTCCGTGGAATCCGGCCGCGGTCCTGCGAGTCCCATCTCTTCTTTCCAATAATAAAGCTCTACAAATCCCAGTTTTTCCAGCACCCCGACCACCTGTAGCGCTGTTTCCATGATCCCCGGTTGAGCATGGATCGATGCACCCTTCCCGATGAAGTACTGCTCCATCGGCCAGATCCCTCCCAGGTGGTACGCCTGCGGGGAGTGCTCGGGTTGCCCCGGCGCGTAGGTGCGATATCCCACCGGGGTCGCTAAATGATGCGCGTTTGCCACGATCCCTGCAAGCCTATCTTCCGGGAGGTCGCCCGGATGGAGGTAGCAGAGCAGATGAAGCCCGTCCGATGAGATCCCGCCGATTCTCCCCCTCCTATCGATGGCGATGAGGGGGTAGTGGGCTCGGGCATCCCAGAGATCGGTAAGCAGGCGGGAGATGAGTGCCCCCTCCAGGTGGGAGGTGTCGGCCGTAAACTGCAAGTGCTCCTGTAACCGCGTTGCGGCGCGCAGAGCGGCGATCGCCTGCGCCTGCACCAGTGTGTATACCACGGGATAACTCGGATCATCCCGGCCGGGCAGATGAGAATCCTTCCAATAGGTGGCTTGAAGGGCGTAGCGGTCCGCTCCGCAGCGGTGCGGGTCCTCCACGAAGAACCCGTCTTCGATGTGCCGGAGGAGGTACTCCACTGCCGCGCGCAGGGGGATCCTCTCTGCCTTTATCAGGGACGTATCGCCGCTCCTCTGGAGATAGGATTCGGCGGCGATGAGAAGGAGGAGACTGACCTCGGCCGCGTTGTAGTGCGTAAGGAGACCGCGCATCTCCACCCGACTGAACTCGTGCAGCCCCCGCCCTGGTTCTTCGCCCGTTAGGGGATCGTAATCTTTCCCCAACGTGGCACAGGCGAACCGGATCGCCGATCGCGTAAGGTCGGGATCATCGAGCATCAGCGCCGTCACGAGGAGGTCGCGTCCGAATAGGCCGAAACGGGTCTTTCCCCCTTTCGATCCGGCGTTATAGACCGCCAATCTCCTCCCGTTCAGCTCGACCTCGGTGCGGAGCCCTTCCCGGAGGCGTTTCCCTCTGTCTCTGAGGCGCTCCAACCGTTCAAGCAGACCGCATTTCATCCCTTCACCGATCCGGCGAGGATCCCGCGCACGAAGTAACGTTGCAGGGAGAAGAAGATGAAGAGAGGAAGGGCCATGGAGACAAACGCCGCTGCGGTAAGGAGCTCCCAATCCTGGCCGCGTGAACCGACGAGGCTTGCCACCTGCAGGGTGAGCGGAGCCACGCTCCTGAATCCACCCAGATAGATCAACGCAACTAGGAGGTCGTTCCACACCCAGATGAACTGGAAGATCACCACCGAGGCGATCGCCGGAACCGACAGCGGGATAACGAGGCGGAAGAAGGTCTGCATGGTCGACGCGCCGTCGATCGCTGCCGAGTCGAATAGGTCGCGGGGAAGTCCGGCGATGAAGTTGTGAAGCAGGTAGACGGTTAGCGGAAGACCGTAGCTCGTATGGGCGAGCCATATGCCAGGGAAAGTACCGGACAGATGCAACCAGTTGAATATGCGCAATATAGGGATGAACGTCATCTGAAGCGGGATCACCAACAGGGCCACTACGACCATGAACAGCGTTTTCCTCCCTGGAAACTTCATCCACGCGAACGCATACGCGGCGAACGCCGCGAGGAGCACCGGGAAGAACGTGGCCGGGACGGTGATGATCAGGCTGTTTATGAAAGCCCGTCCCATTCCGTTCTTTGTAATTACCGTCTCGTAGTTTTGCAGTGTGTACTGTGTGAAGTTGAACGGGTGTGAGAAGACCGTCCACCAACCCGTGTGCGCTACATCCTGGGGAAGGCGGAAAGAGGTGACGAGCAGCCCTACCGTGGGTAGCATCCAGATGAGGGCGATTCCAATGATCACCGCGTGCAGGGTGGTTCTGGGGAATATACGCTTGAGGAGTTTCATCAGCGGGTCGCCTCCTGTTCGCGGAACCGGCGGATGTTGATTATCATCATTGGGATAATGAGGATGAGCAGCACAATCGCGATGGCACTTGCATGTCCGTAGTTCGACCAGGCAAACATCTCTTTATACATCCGGTTTGCAACCACCTCGGTCGAGTAATTGCCGTTCGTCATCACGTATACGATGTCGAATACCTTAAGTACGAACACCACCATCGTCGTCGCGACGACAGCGACGGTCGGTTTAAGGAGTGGAATTATCACCCGCCAAAACACCTGCCACTCGTTCGCTCCGTCGATCCGGGCCGCCTCCATAAGTTCGCGGGGGATGTTCTTGTACGCCGCCGAGAGGATGACCATGCAAAATCCCGTCCAAATCCATATCCCTACGAAAATGAGGCATAGGTTGTTCACCCACGGTCGGGTGATCAGCCATCCGATCGGTTTTCCTCCCAGCGCAGTGACGATCTCGTTCAATAACCCGATCTGCGGAGCTCCTGGGGGGCGGTACGCGTAGACGAACTTCCAGATGACACCGGCTCCGACGAACGATATCGCCATAGGGATAAAGATAAGAGATTTAATGATCTTTTCATACTTAACGCGGTCCAAGAGCACGGCAAGGATGAGGCCGAATCCGACGGTGAAGGAAGTGAACACCACGACCCACAACGCGTTATTACGAAAGGCGCTCACCATTACCGGGTTTGTGAATGCGTAGATGTAGTTGGCAAAGCCGACGAAGTCTTTGGAGCTCGGTCCGAAGAACGAAATGCGGAATGTCTCTATCGATGGATATAAGAGAAACAGGCCCAACAAGAAGAGCACCGGGGCGATGTACAGCCAGGGGGTGAGCCGGTTAGTGCGCATGTCCAGCCTCCTGCAAAGGAGGGGAGCCCGGGCCTCGGCCCGGGCTCCCGCTTATAACTGATTGGTCGTTACTTACCGTAGGCTTCCTTTGCGCTCGCTTCGATGTTCGCGAGAACCGTATCAAGCGGGATTCCACTTACGTAATCGAGCACACCGCTCCAGAAGGTCCCGGCACCGACCGCTGCTGGCATCATGTCCGAGCCGTCGAACCGGAACGCGGACGCGTTGGCGAGCAGCTGCGCCGCCTTTGCGGTCACCGGATCCGGGTAGATGGACGGATCGACCTTGGTGTTGACCGCCAGCTTCCCGAGCGCCTTGCACCAGATCTCCTGCGCCTGGGCCGAAGCAAGATAGTTGGCCAATGCGCGCACTTCAGGGGTGTCCTTGAACGCGCTGATCAGGTCACCGGCACCAAGCATCGGGGTGCCAAACACGGGCGAGATCGGCGGGAATACGAATACATCGTAGTCTTCACCCGCCACCAGGCCGGGGTTCGATTTCTTGATGAACGACTGGATGAACGTCGCCTGCTTCATCATGTACGCGCCCGGCGGGTTAGTGAACAGCGGGTTCCCGGCGTCGCCGAAGTTGGTCAGCAGCTCGCCGGTCGTCCCACCGTATACGTACTTGTCGTTAAGGGCGATCTGGCCGAAGTATTGGAACGCTTTCTTCACCGCTGGATGGGTCCACGGGATCTCGTGATTCACCCATTTGTCGTAAAGATCCGGCCCGGCGGTGCGAAGCATGATGTCTTCGATCCAGTCGGTCCCCGGCCATCCGCTCGCCGCACCGGACTCGAGGCCGATCGACCACGGGGTCCCGCCGTCGGCGACGATCTTGTTGCACAGCTCGATCAGTTCCGGCCAGCTCTTTGGGATGGTGTATCCGTGTGACTTGAAGACCTTGGGATCGTACCATACAAGGCTCTTCAGATCAGCGGAGATGAACACTCCGTATACGTGATCGTTCACGGTCGCCAGATCCACAAAGGCCTTTGCCGAATCGGCGAGATTGGAGAGACCGTCCAGGGGAACGAGCACTCCCTTGTTTGCGAATTCCTTCATCTGCCCCGGATTGGGCATCGCTGCCATATCCGGAGGGTTGCCCGCCGCTATGCGGGTGGCCAGAACCGTGGGAAGATCACGACCTACGCTTTCTACCACCACATCGATGCCCGTCTGATTTTCGAACGGAACGAGGGCGCTTTCAAAAGCGTCCAGCTCCTTCCCGCTCCATATAACCGCTATGGTTACCTTCTTCGCCGCGAACCCGAAGACGGCGATCGTTCCGACCAGTGAAAGGATCAACAGCGCTATAACCGCTTTTTTCATTGACTACCTCCTCCTTCTTGTTTTTGGATCTAAAGGGAACGGCTCTTTCTTCGAAAACCACCTCCTTGTACGGTTTTAAATGAGGGGTAGCTAAGCGATGAGCTCGGCTGGCTGCTGCAAAGCTTTTTCCAAAGCGAATAGCGCCCCTCCTTTAGCACAACTTAATCGTTTGTCCTGCGCTGCTGTGACGGAAAAACCACATTTAAAACCCTCGTAGGATTCGTGCATAAGTCGGGCTCTGATCTTCTCCACGAACTGTTCCGCTTCTTCCCGCAAGATTCCCGCGTTTATCACCAGGCGGTTGGGATCGAAGAGATGAAGAAGGTGGAGGATCGGCTCGAGGAGACGATCTGCGAGGAGTGCGGGGAGCGATTTCGCCCTGCTCAACTCCTCCGCTTCCACGTATGCCCGGTGGAGCGCTCCCGCATTCCCGTTCCCGCCCTGGAAGAGCTTTCCATTTATCAGGACGCTCCCCCCCATGCGGATATCCCCGGTTAACCCGCGGCGGAGAGCGAGGTAGGCCAGTACCCGATCACGGTATCCGAGCGCCCGGTTCTCGGCGAGGGCCATGCACTTAACGTCGTTGTTGACAAATACCGGTACCCCCAGCTCTGCTTCCAGGGTCGCCCGGGCCGGGATCTGTACCCAGTGGGGGAGGTTGCGCCCGGAGATGGTAATCGTATCGCCTTGCAGAAAGGCGGGGACCCCGAGCCCTATCCCCACGATTCGGGAGAGCGGTATGCCCGCAGCGGCGAGGACCTCTCTGATCCCTTTTGCCACGAAGTCGAGGGTCAACTTTGGATCGGTCACGATACGGGCGGGGATTCTCATGCTTTCCGAAACGGTCGGATTTCCGTCCAATCCGGAGACGACTATGTTCAGTTCCGGAATCTCCAGGTCTCCGCCTACGGTGTAACGCGCGCGATGATCGATGGCATAGAGGATGGCGCGTCGTCCGCCCGCTGAAGGCCCTTGGCCGTCACGCCGTACGAATCCGTTGTTGAGAAGTTGGGTGATCGCCCGGTCGACAGTAGGGCGACTGAGCTCCAGCCGTTGGCAGAGCTCATTCTTGCTCAGAGGGGATTCCTCCTTCAATGCGAGGAAGATCCTGACCAGGTTGCGCCTCCAGAGTTCCTGGTTTCCCCGTGCCTGAATCACGCCCTCCTTCTACCTTACACCCTTACACCGACTTTTGCCTCAAACTTTTATAAAAGCCCTTTAAAAATCTAGCACGAAACCGTCCCTTTGTCAAGTGACGAGGGTAAACGCGTCGAGGAAACGTGCTTAAGCTGAGATTTTTCGTGTCGGTCCCGACGCACAGATATGCGGCGTGTGTGAATTGATACGCGTGTATTTTAAGAGACGATCTCTCCGAGGAGATTGAGCCAATCGTGGAGCAGGCGTGGCATGAGGAAACGTTCGCGCACGTGTTCACGACCCGCCCGTCCCAGTTTGCCACCGAGATCGGGATTCGTCAATATCTCCAACACCC
>JAJRTG010000134.1 GCA_024278395.1 Fidelibacterota bacterium
GGGGTTGATATGAGTGTTAAGTTTCGAATCGTGATGGGATCGCTATCGCTCTCAATCTTTGTGGCGGCCGTCTGCTCCGCAGCCGGGACGCTTACCGCGGCCGACATAATCGACCGCATGGATAACGTCGTGGAAGGGCTCAACGATCTGGCTGCGACCATCACGGTACAGACGTACAAGGACGGAGCGGTGGCGCTCACCCAGGAGATGCAGCTTGCGCTACAACAGCCGGACAAGATGCGGCTCGAGTACCTCTCCCCCGCCTATCTCGCCGGGAACGTGACCCTCATCGTCGGGGACAGGATGTGGATGTACATCGCCGCCCTGGACAAGTGGTTCGCGAAGGACCTGTCCTCCCTCTCCCCCGCCGAGCAGCCGTGGCTGATGTTCCGCAACATCCTGCGCGGTGTGCGGAGCGAGCTCGACGACTACACGTTCACCCGGCTCGCGGACGAAGGTGATGCCTATCACATCCGCGGCACGCCGGCGAGCGACGCCGCGGTCTACGGCAGGATCGACCTGTGGGTGGACCTGAAGACGTTCGTCCCGGTGCGGCGCACCCTGTACGACACGGACGGGAATCTCCTGGTGGACGCGCGCTTCCTCGACGCGACCGCGGTGGCCAACGGGGTGACGCTCCCGCTCCGGATCGAGACCTACGACGGGAGCGGGGAACTCGTGAGCGTTGTCTCCTACCGAGGGATCGCGGTGAACACCGGACTTCCTGAAGCCCTGTTCAACCCCCCGGAGGCGAGCGGTGGCTGAGGTGGTCGTAGCGACCGCCGCCGTTGTCAAGCTATTCGGTCCCCGCCGGGCGGTGGATCACGTCGACCTGCGGGTGGGACGGAGCGAGATCTACGGACTGGTCGGGCCGAGCGGAGCGGGGAAGACGACGCTGATCCGCATGATCTGCGGATTGCTGCCGCCCAGCTCCGGGAGCGTCACCGTCCTCGACCGTCCGGTCCCCCGGGAGTTTCGTGCGATCGAGAGCCGGATCGGCTACATGCCCCAGGAACGGGCCGTCTACCGCGACCTCACCGTGGCGGAGAACCTCACCTTCTTCGCACGGATCTACGGGCTGGACGTGAAGAGGATCAAGACCCGCATCGCTGAACTCCTCGCGCTGATGCACATGCGCGAGCTCTGGGCCCAGCGCGCCGACCGGCTGAGCGGGGGGGAGCGGCAGCGGCTGTCGCTCGCCTGCGCGCTCATCCACGACCCGGAGCTGCTGTTGCTCGACGAGCCGACGATCGGACTCGATCCCGCGCTCAGGCTCGAGTTCTGGGACCACTTTCATTCCCTCAGCCGCTCCGGGCGCACCATCCTCCTCACCACCCATTACCTGGCCGAGGCCGAGCGCTGCGACCGCGTGGGGATGATGAAGCTGGGCAGGTTGATCGCGGACGGGACGCCGGAACAGCTCAAGGAACAAGCGGCGATGGGCAGGGAATCTCCGTCGATGGAGGAGGTGTTCCTCCGCATGACGCAGCGTCCGACCCCGACCGCGGGAGGTGCGCGGTGATGATCCTGTCACGGAGCGCCTTCCGGATCAGAGCGGTCGCCTCCCGTGTCCTGCGCCAGATCTGGCACGATAAGCGCGTGTTTGTGTTCATGTTCGTCGTCCCGGTCCTGGCGATGATCCTGTTCGGCTTCTCGTTCTCCGGGGAGATCCACGGAATCCGGCTCGGGGTGGTCGATGCCGACCGCACCGACCTCACCGGCTCGATAATCGACAACCTGCGCGGCGATCCGACGTTTCAGGTCACCGTGTTGGATCCCGGGGCGTACGATCCCGACTCCCTCATCCTCCGGGACCATTACCAGGCGGTGATCCGCTTCCCGAAGAAGTTCACCAGCCTGTACTACGCACACTTCGCCATGGGGGTGGCCACCACGGCGCAGGGGAGGATCGACCTCACCCTGGATGAGTCCGACCCGCAGATCGCCGCGGCGGTGAAGAAGGGGCTCGCCGACGCGCTGATGGGGATCGGCGAGGGCGGACCGGTGAAGGTGGAGACCCACGACCTGTACGGGGTCAAGGTGCGGTTCATCGACAGCTTCGCCCCGGCGATCATGGGGCTGGTGGTGATGCTCGTCAGCATGATCCTCACCCTCCTTTCCATAGTGCAGGAGAAGGTGGACGGTACGTTCTCCCGGGTGTGGGTCTCGCCGGTGCGGCGGGGGGAGTTCATCCTCGGGTACATCGTCGCGTTCGGACTGATCACGTTTATACAATCGATCCTCGTCCTCGCGGTCGGGAGGGTGGTGTTCGGGATCGTGATCAACGGGTCGCTGTTCTGGGCTCTCGCCTGCGTGATCCTGTTCGCCGTCGGGAGCGTCGGGTTGGGCACCCTGCTCTCGGCGCTGGCGCAGACCGAGGCGCAGGCGATCCTCTCCTACCCGCTGATCGTGCTCCCCTCCGTCCTCCTGTCCGGGATGATGTGGCCGCTGCAGGCGATCCCCGGGCTGCTTAGGCCTCTTGCCTACCTGGTGCCGCTCACCTACTCCAACCGGCTGCTGCGGGCGGTGATGGTCAAGGGGCTCGCCCCGTGGCAGGAGCCGGTCGGCCTCGCCGGAGTGTTGACGTTCGTTTTGGTGACGATCGTGGCGGCGAGCCTCGTCCTGCACCAGAGCGCGGGCGATCAGTAGTCTTCCCGGTTCAGCTCCTCCGCTCCGGGACCGGGACGCACCTCGATCACTTCGGCGTCGATCCCGAAGCGTGATCGGTATGCGTCCACGATCCCGGCGGTGTAATCAGCCTTGATCCCGTCCGGGACGAGGTGCAGGGTGATCCCGCCGAATCCGCCACCGACGAGGCGGGCGCCGAGCGCCCCGTGCTCCCTCCCCCAATCGACGAGGAAGTCGAGCTCTGGGGTGCTCACCTCGTACAGATCGCGCAGGGAGGAATGCGAGGCGAACAGGAGGGCCCCTAGAGCGCGGTGATCGTCCCGCTCCAGCGCCTCCACCGCTGCGAGCACGCGGGCGTTCTCGCCGATCACGTGCCGGACGCGGGCGAGAAGCAGCGGCGGTAAGGTGGGGTCGACCTGCTCCAAGTCGTCTTCGGTGAGGGCACTCAACGATGCGATCTTCCGGTCGGGGAGCGCCTTCTGAACGAGGATCAGCGCCCGTTCGCACTCCTTACGTCTCGTGTTGTATCCGCTTGTGGCGAGCGACCGCCTCACGCGGCTGTCGACGATAAGGAGACTCATCCCGTGCAGGCGAAGCGGGATGTAGCGGTGGGCGAGGGAGGAGGTATCGAGGAGGACGGCCAATCCTTCCCGGCCGAAGAAGGAGGCGTACTGGTCCATGATCCCGCAGCTTGTTCCCACGAACTCGTTCTCCACCCGTTGACATCCCTTGACCAACTCCAGGTCCGGAAGATCGATCTTGTAAGTGCGGGAAATACCGATAGCAAGGGCAATCTCCAGGGAGGCGGAGCTGCTCAACCCCGCTCCCAGCGGGACGTCCCCGGCGACCGCGCCGTCAAAGCCGTGCTCTATCCTTCCCCTTTGCGAGAGGAAGGCCAGTATCCCCTTCAGATAATCCTCCCAACCGCCGGTGGGACGAAATTGGGAGGCCGGGAACGCAAGCGTACACTCCGCCCCGGTCCTCTCCGCGAACACACGGATCTTTTCATCCTTGCGTGGCCGCAGCGCCACCTCGGTCACGCGGTCGATGGCGAACGGAAGAACGCAACCACCGTTGTAGTCGGTGTGCTCCCCGATCAGGTTCACTCGGCCCGGAGCGCGCGCCACTACGGGGGGAGGGCCTTCGCCTAAGTGTTCAACGAGCAGACGTGTGCTTCTTCCTCTCTCCATCGCAGCTAGTCCTTGAGGATGGCCGGGCGCAGGCGATCATCGACGGAGACCGTCGGCCAATCGGGATTATAAGTCAGGTTCTCCAGCCCCTCCTCTGTGAGGAGGAAGGTGTCCTCCACCTTCGCCCCGGGGAGGGACGGGTTCCATGCGAAAGCCGTTCCCACCTCGAGTTTGGTCCTCTCTCCGGGAACGGCAAGGACCTCTCGTGTGCGGTATCCTGCCAGCCCTCCTTGGTGATGGTCGTCGAACGCATCCGGCGCTTCGATCCCTTGATATGCGTTCAGAAGGACGCGCGCAACCTCCCCGAGGCTTGCGCCGGGGACGCTTGCCCGGAGGGCTTCCGCCTCCACGTGGAGCAGCTTGTCGTAAAGGGAATCGACCACCGATGGTCCCCAGCTGCGCATCCTTGTGCAATTGGCCACGAGTCCATCACGTCTTCCGCAGACGACCCCCATCGCGAGACCGGCCAACGGCCGATCCTTGGGGAGAGGATGCCGGTACTTGAAGATGCGCTCCTCGCCGGCGGCGAGGAGGACGATCGGTTGGATCCCGCGTGCGTGCGCCTCCTGCGCGATCTTCCCGGCGAGCATCCGCTCCGTCCATTCCGGTCTCGCTTCCCGCATCGCCTTTCCCAGTGCCGCCGCGGCGTCCCGGCCGAGA
>JAJRTG010000135.1 GCA_024278395.1 Fidelibacterota bacterium
ATCCGAATCCGGGGACGTTTACGATCATCTTCCCAGCCTCTTTGCCCAACCTTCGCCGCAGGAGATAGACGCACTGCTTGACGTCCTTGGAATCAGCGTAGGCGGACTCCGGCCATACGGCTGCAAGGATCTCCTGATCGGAGAAGACGCGCCCGGCCCCGCCCGCCAGAAGACGGAGGAGGACGTATTGCTTTGGGGGAAGGGAAACGGGCTCTCCGGACAGAGTGACCCTCCTCTCGCTCTCATCGATCCGCAGGGGGCCGTACTCGAGCACCGTCCCTCCCGCCTTCACCGGCACGGGACGCAGCCTGTGCAGAAGGAGGAAGAAGGCCCCGAGGACGAAGAGGTCGAAAAACAGGCCCATCCCCGCTGCAATCAACGCCATGTTCCGGGTCCGAATCCCGATCGAGCTTGCGTCGATTCCGATGCGGACGTATCCCTCCTTCTCTCCGTCCGGGCTTAAAGCGGTGTAGGGGATCGCTACGTCGAGGTAAGCGGGACCGTTCTTGAGTCGGGCGTAGTGAAGGATCCTCCCTACAGGCGGATCAACGAGCGGGGGAAGCTCGATCTTCTCCGCCCCTTGTGCGCGCTCGTCGATGAACAGCGTCCCGTCCAAGAAGACCTGCACGTAGATCGAGCTTCCCACAAGGAGGAACCGAGCCGCTTTCTTGACCAGCTCCTTATCCCCGCTTTCCAGCCAGACATCGATCGCATCGGCGAACGCAGCGGCGTAAGCGGCGCTGCGTTCCTGGAACGCCTCATCCACCACCCCGTCGTAGAAGTAAACGAACAGGAAGACGGCGAGCGCGGTCATGAGGACCGTCCCCGCACACACCCCGACCGTCAACCTCCGGATCGTCATCAGCCCTTTCAGCTTCACCCTTAAAAGGTAGAGGGTCACCGCCGGGAAGGCAAGGGGGTCAAAGGGGTTTGATCTCCGTTTGACCGGTGTTCTGTTCAACCGTGACCGGACTCTCGATAGGTTGCGGACAGGGATCGCTCAACGGCGAGCCTTCCCAAAAACACAAAATCTAAGGAGGAAGCATGCACAGACTGAGCATCAAGAACGTAGGCCTCGGAAGAGGCACGGTGGTGAGCGGGATACTGTTCGCCCTGATCGTTGGGCTCTTGGCCTTCTCACCGGCGGTGTTCGGGGAGGATGCAGAACACCCGCGCGCCGTCGCCGGACTCACGGTGATCCTGGATAAGCTCGACAAGGCTCTGGAGGCGTTGCCCGCGGATAAGTTCCCCGCCCTGGAGGAACAACTGGAAGGGATCGGCAACCTGCTCTCCGGTCTCTTGGATGAACTGGAGGCGCCGCCCGCTCCGGGGGAGAAGCCCCAGGTGAAACAGCAGATCGTGAAGCTCGACTTGATGCTCCACCGGCTGGTGTTCATCCTCGAAGGGATCGCGGCCCGCGGTGAAGGTACGCCGCGACCTTCGGAAGGGTCGGGGAAGGCGCTCGAGGATCTGCGGATCTGGGTGGATGGCTACATCGCCGGGCTCACCGCCCACATGGATCGGATCGAGGCGCAGGAGTTCACAAGGCTGGCCCATACCATGCTGAAAGACATCGAACGTCACGTAGCGCGCATGGCGCACCTCATCGGACCTAAGGACCAGGAAAAGGGACGCGTGGAGATCGCGCTCGAGAGGATCAAGGCGCTTCTCTCCCGCCTGGACGTCTACATCATCCGAAACTTCGGCCGTCCGCCGACGCCGGAATCCTCCACACCGTAGATCGACCGGCCCGACCGGAACCGCCCGTCCCCCCTCGGCGGGCGGTTCCACTCGTCCCTCTCACCTCTCTCCCCAGCGCATCAAACCGGCCCCGATGTCGGGCGAAGGCCGCGGTCATGGTTTACAATCACCGACGATGAATCGATGATCCCCTTCGGGGCACGAGGAGGAAAACGCCGGTGGGGCTTTTTGAAGCGATAATGTTGGTCTGTTTCGGGTTCAGTTGGCCGGTGTCGATCGCCAAGGCGCTGCGCACGAAGAACGTCTCGGGAAAGAGCCCGTGGTTCATGGTCCTGATCTCGCTCGGCTATGCGAGTGGGATCGTCCACAAGCTCTTGAACGATCCGAATTGGGTGATATTCCTCTACGGGTTGAACCTCCTCATGGTCCTGACCGACCTTTCCCTGTACCTCCGCTACTCGCGCGGGGAGGAGCGCACCGTTTCAGGGGAGGGCGGTTGATCCAGGAGGGACGATTGACGCTCCCACCAGTCCGATGTAAGCTGAGATCGACCGCCTGGGAGACGGGCTGTGAAGTCGGGCGGCCCAAGGGGGTGTACCGGGATGGATAGCACAACGGATGGATCCATGCCCCGCTGTTGGATCTTGGTCGGTCTGACTGCGCTTCCTCTCGCCGGCGGAGACGCCGAAGCGTCAGTCGCCCAGCGCGCACTGGGAGAATTCAACCCATCGGACACCGCGCCGATCATCACCCTGGAGAAGGGGGAACGCATCCGTGCGCCGGCCCGGGGGTACGACCCCAGCGGTGGGGAGGATGCGACGATCACGCGTAGCGGGATG
>JAJRTG010000136.1 GCA_024278395.1 Fidelibacterota bacterium
GTATCGTTCTTCTCGGGTGAGCTGCGTGTACGCGTTCATCAGTGCTCCTTTGATTTAGTGGTCTGAGTGACGCTGTTGATGCTACCGCAGCTCGCCTCTTAGACCAATTGCCAAAGTTGCACTTACGAGTTGAATCCGCCTATTAACATCCACCTCTGCAATTTCTTCGCCTACCGCTCTCACGTACACTCATTCATCATCATCCTCACCCGGCCCCGCTCCTATGACTATTCTAAAGATCGTCTTTACCCCGGCCTCCGCCACGGCCTTGTGCTTACTTAACTCCTCCTCATACCCGTAGATGTAGGCCATACATTTACGATGACCAGCCGCATAACCGTTAATCCAAGCCTTTTGCATGTCGGGGGATTGGTAGCGCGTGAAGGCTCTGTTTATCGCGGATTCCTCGCTTTTTAGGAGGAGATGATCCGCCCGATCTGGATATCCCCATGCTTCTAATAATGCCCACTTATGGGATGCTTCTAACTGATTATAAGCAGCACTATAACCATCGTCAAAGGCTGGATCTGTAGAACACACGAACTTAGCGTCAAGAACAGGATTATCTTTCGTGTGTGCTGCTACCACTAAAGAAACTCCCAACAAGACTATTAACAAGAATATGCTATATTTCATTCCTTCCTCCTTCTTTTCCAATATCTTCCTTTCATTATAAAATTTACGATATTCCTTCCGACATGTCAAGGCTAAGGACCTAGTACACTAGAAGGACAAGAATTATCACAAAAGAACTGTAACGTCAAATGATTAACTTATTTTAATCTGGCTCGCAGTCGAGCCGAAAGGTAGTCGAGCGACCAGACAGTCGCCAGGATTAAGAGCATCATCATCCCGACCATGTGGAACTTATAGAGCTGCGTGTATTGATAGAGGAGCTGCCCGATCACCGGGACCCCGATCAGTCCGATTACGGTCGCCATGCGGACGTTAATATCCCAGCGGTAGATGGTGAATGACAGATACGGGTTGATAATCTGGGGGACGATTCCGTAGAGGATGACGTGCGCCGTCCGCGCTCCCGTCGCCCTGATCGCCTCCACCGGGCCGGGGTCGATCGACTCCAGCCTCTCCGAGTAGAGCTTGGTCAGGTCAGCGACCGAATGGACGAACAGGGCGAGGACGCCGGGGAACGCTCCGACCTTCACCCAGACGATGAAGATGATCCCCCAGATTATCGGCTCGATCGAGCGGATGATGCTCATCGTAGCCCGAACGATGGTGTACACAATCCGTCCGATGATCCCGTGCGTCAGGTTCCTCGCAGCGAGGAAGCTGAGCGGTGCGGCAAAAACGATGGCGAACGCCGTGGCGAGGCAGGCTGTGAATATCGTCGTGATCAGGTATCGGAACCCCTTTAGAAAGACCGACCAATCCGGGGTGAGGAGGGCCGCCCAGATCCGGCCCGTCTTTGGCGCTCCGGTGAAGAACGCCCGCATGTCTACCTTGGTGAACAGGGCAGCGGCGATGATCGTCGAAAGGACGATCCCGAACGAGGCGAGGGCCCAGCTCTCGGTGTAGCGGCGGCGGGAGGTCGCAGGCTCGGCCTTGACGACTGAAAGGCCGCTTAAGCGATCGTGGAGGGCGCGCTTCCCTTGGTCAGTGGCAAAGATCAGGCCGAATAGGGGTATCCCGGAGATGTTCCAGAGGATGAACCGAAGGAAACGCCTTCCGAGGCGGAGCATAGGCTTCTCTTCGCCGCCGCTTACCTGCACCCCTAAGAGTCTCATCCCGACCGATATTCCGAAGCTCTCCCATAGGCCTGCGATCTCGACGGTCGCGATCAGCATGACCCACCATGGAAGGATGACGAACGACTTGGTCTGGTAGGCGAGCATGTTGACGATAAACGAGAAGATCGTCCACGTGTACGCGAGGAATACGAAATCGGTGGTAAACGCGAGGATCCGGCGACGGATGAACTTAAGCCCCTTCATCCAATCAGGCTTGCTCGTCATGAACCCTGCGTAGTATTTCTCGTCCATCGTCTAGGTGATCTTCTCCCGGATGCGGCCGCTGATGTAGTCGAGCGACCAGACTACGGCGACGATCGTGATCACGACCGCCCCCACCTGGTTCCACGAATCAGGGATGACCCCGACGCTGTTCTTGTAGAAGAAGAGGAACCGGCCGATTCCACCTCCACCGACGATGGCAATGATCGTCGACATCCTGACGTTGATGTCCCAGCGGTAGAGGGTGAAGGCGAGGTACGACGGGATGATCTGGGGGACCACGCCGTACAGGATCACCTGCCAGCGGCGTGCTCCTGTCGCTGCGATCGCCTCAAGCGGTCCGGGGTCGATCCCCTCCACCTGTTCAGAGTAGAGCTTCCCGAGCGCTGCGACCGTATGGATGGTGAGCGCCAGGGCACCGGCGAACGGGCCGTGGCCGACCCAGATCGCGAATATGATCGCCCACAGGATCGACTCGATCGAGCGGAAGATGTTGAAGAACCCGCGGGTCACCCCGTAGATCGTCCATCCGAGCGGACTGAATCCCATGATGTTCCGTGCTCCAAAAAAGCTGAGTGGGAAGGCGAAGAACGCCCCGATGACCGTCGCTAGTAGGGCCATGAACACCGACTCGATGATCCCGCCGAGGATTGTCAGTTCGATCGGCGCGGCACCTATCACCGTCATTTTCGTCTCTGGCACGATGAAATGGGCGAACGATGGGGTGACGAGGTCCTTCCAGATGTAGGCCGATCGGCCCATCCTTCCGAAGAACGCGCCGAGGTTGATCTCAGTGACGAGCCAGCCGACCCAAAACGTCGCGGTGATGAGTGCGAGGATCATCGCCCCCCGGTGGGTGAGATACCACTTCCTCGGTTTTGTCGCCGGAATTTGATCCTTCACGTCGGCTATCAGGTACATCCTGGTCTTCGAACGCGTGTCGTGGAATAGCCCGGGCTGCCTCTTCAGTACGAACCCGACGATCGTTCCCACGGGAAGGAGGTGCCACCATAAAAACCGGATCAACCTCTGCTTGAAGCGCGGCGGGCGGTACTCCTCATCAAGGAGGCGGAGGCCGAACAGGGAGAGGCCGATCGAGTGTCCGAACGCGTGGCTTATCGCGGCGAGCTCGAGGGTGGCTATGATGACGACCAGCCAACCCCAGGTATCGGGTAGGGAGAGGGTACCGTAGTAGTTGACGTAACGATGATACCAATAGTTGTTCAGCAGGTAGACAACGCAGTAGGCGATGTACCCCCAGCTCATCCAATCGACGAGTAACGCTGAGATGCGCGGCCGGATCCGGCGCGGGCTGTAGAGCGGATCTTTAACGGATCTCGACTTCTTCTGCCTCTTCGCCATAGATCTCCTTGAACTTGGCCTCGTCGATCTCCGCCGGAAGCCCCTCGAACACGATCTTTCCGTCCTTGAGGGCGAGGATCCTCGTCCCGTAGCGGCGGGCGAGGGAGAGGAAGTGGAGGCTCGTTATCACCGTGACCCCGTCTTCCTTGTTCATCAGCTCGATGTATTGCATCACCGAATTGGAGGTCGCCGGATCGAGGGCCGATACCGGCTCGTCGGCCATCAATAGGTCGGGCTTCTGCATCAGGGCGCGGGCGATTCCTACCCGTTGTTGCTGTCCTCCGGAGAGCTCGTCGGCCCGCTTGTACGCCTGCTCCGGGATTCCCACCCGTTTGAGGTTCGCCATCGCCATCTCGATGTCCGAGCGAGGAAACTTCTGAAGGGCGGAGAGCCAAGGGTTAGCGTATCCGAGCCGTCCGGCAAGGACGTTCGTCATCACGAGCGATCGCCTGACGAGGTTGAAGTTCTGGAATATCATCGCCATCCGCCGCCGGATGAGGCGAAGCTCACGCGGAGATGCCTTCGTCACATCGATCCCATCGAAGATGATCCTTCCGCTCGTCGGTTCGATCAGCCGGTTGATGCAGCGAAGTAACGTCGATTTTCCCGAGCCGGAGAGGCCGATCAGAACGAGAAACTCGCCCCGGTTTACGGTAAAGCTGACATCATCAAGGGCGAGGATCTCGCCGCGCTGGTAGATCTTGGTCAGGTGTTCAACGACTAGGAGGGGTTCCATTCTGTGCTCCCTCGGGTCTATGAAAGCGCGGGAGAGTTCCCTCCCGCGCTTCTAGTCTTTTGGACTTCGATCCTCTTACCTACCGCTCGGGGATCGGCATCCCCAGGGCTGCACGCAGCCCGTCGTAGAAGGAATCGTCGATCTCCTGTACGGCCGTCCACTCGTAGAACCGCTCGTCGTTCCACAGCGCCTGGCCCTCAGGGGTTGCGATGTGGGTCTTGATCGCTTCGACAAGGGCATCCTCAATGTCCTTCGGGAAGTTCGGGCCGAAGCAGACGCAGTCGTTCGGGATCTTCCCGCCGATCAGCGAGACGACCTCAAAGTCGCGGATGAGAGTTTCAACGCCGTAGATCTTGTCGATCGAATGACGGACGTCTTTCAGCTTTCCGCGGATGTCGGCCGGGTAGACGTCGTTGTTGTACGGATCCCACAGCCAGCGCTCGAGGTCGTCGCCGAGCTTCCAGCTGTCCCCGGTCCAACCGTCGGGCGGCTGAGGCGGGCTGAAGTAGCAGGTCGCAAAGTCACCCTCGCCGTTTACGAGCGCGGTGATCGCAGCGCTGTGGCTCCCGGTGTAGATCTTCTCCGAGGGCTTGATCCCCCACGTGTCGAAGACCAGCTGCGGGATTACGTTCCCTGAGGTGGAGAGTTCGTCGGTTGCGAGCCACTTCTTCCCGTTGCAGTCAATAACGCTCGTTATCCCGCTGCCCCGGCGCGCGTAGAGGCCGGCGTAGTAGTACGTTGAACCATAGCGGACCGAGGCGAGCCGAACGTCGACGTTACCGTTCGTCCGGTTGTAGATCGATAGGTACTGCATCGTTGCCGGGAACCCGAATACGTCGCCGTCCGAAGTGGCGAACGTCTCGACCATCGCTGCGTAGTCCGGCTGGAGGACGGCATCGATGTAGTAACCGGTCAGATTGTGTAGCGCCTCAGCAATCTTTTGCCCCACCTCCAATATCGCCTCTCCCTGGGTAGATGGGACAAGCACCATCTTGATTGGGTGATCAATCGTCCCCACCTGCTGCCCAAATACTGCCACGACGGCGAGCCCAAGCAGCCCTATTGCGGCCACCGTCACCACCAACCACCTTA
>JAJRTG010000011.1 GCA_024278395.1 Fidelibacterota bacterium
CCTGATCCTGCACGGCCCCAACCTGGACCTGCTCGGGACGCGCGAGCCTGAGGTGTACGGAGAGACGACGCTGGACGAGATCGACGCGATGCTGCATAAGTACGCGGATGAGCATGAAATCGAGCTTAAAATCGTGCAATCGAACCACGAAGGGGCCCTGATCGACGCGATCCACGCCGCGCGCGGCTGGGCGGACGGGATCGTGATCAACCCCGGCGGCTACACCCATACCAGCGTTGCGCTGCGCGACGCGATCGCCGGGGTCGGGATCCCGACGGTGGAGGTGCACCTGTCGAACATTCACTCCCGCGAGGAGTTCCGCCGCCAATCGCTGATCGCCCCGGTCTGCGTCGGCCAGATCTCCGGGTTCGGGGCACGCAGCTACATCCTCGGGCTGGCCGGGCTAAGCGGGTGGCTCGCAAGTGGTAGCGGGGTTAGCCAAGGCGAGTGACGTCCGATCGCGCGGGGAAACCGGGCGGGTTAAAATGCCCCCATCGAAAGGAGGAATATGTGAAGACGGAATCCGATAGAATCGCGAGCATGCCGGACTATCCGTTCGCCCGCTGGGGGGAGAAAGTGCGAGCGGCCCGCGCTACCGGGATCGATGTTATCCGACTCGACATAGGCAATCCCGATCTTCCCCCGCCGGATGAGGTGATCGCGGCGCTCCGCTCATCTGCCCGTGATCCAGGGACGCACGGTTATCCCGGCTACCGCGGCCTCCCCGCGCTGCGGGAGGCGATCGCTGCCTACTACGACCGCAGGTTCGGGGTGGAGCTCGACCCGACGACCGAGGTCGTCCCCCTGCTCGGCTCCAAGGAGGGGATCGTGCACCTGTCGCTCGGGATCCTCGATCCGGGGGATCTCGTGCTCGTGCCGGATCCCGGCTATCCGTCGTACACGATGGGGGCGGTCATCGCCGGGGCGCGCGTCCACAAGTTCCCGCTCCTCCCGGAACGCGGCTTCTTGCCCGACCTCGATGCGATCCCGGCCGACATCGCGCACGAGGCGACGATGATCTGGCTCAACTACCCGAACAACCCGACCGCCGGAACCGCCGACCTCGAGTTCTTCACCGCCGCGGTCGAGTTCGCCCGGAAACACGATATCCTCCTGTGCCATGACGTTCCGTACTGCGAGGTGACATACGATGGTTACATCCCGCCGAGCCTGCTCCAGGTCCCGGGGGCGAAGGAGGTGGCGGTCGAGTTCAACTCGCTTTCCAAGACGTACAACATGGCCGGCTGGCGTGCCGGAATGGCGGGGGGAAACCGAGACGCGCTCAAGTCCCTCTTTCGGGTGAAGTCGAACATTGATTCCGGCATGTTCCTCCCGGTGCAGGAGGCGGCGATACGTGCCCTGTCGGTCCCGCACGATTGGATCGAGGCCCGAAACGCGATCTACCAAGCGCGGCGGAAGATCGCGCTCGACGGGCTTACCGCGCTCGGCTGGGAGGTTCCGGCGTCGCGGGCGACCCTGTACCTGTGGGCGCGGATACCGGAAGGGCACGACTCAGAAGGGTTCGCGACGAAGCTGCTGAACGAGGCCGGGGTATCGGTCGCGCCGGGATCGTTCTTCGGGCAGGGCGGCGAGGGCTATGTCCGTATCTCCCTCACCGCCCCGGACGAGCGCATCGCCGAGGCGATGGACCGGCTCGACGGCCTGTTCAAACAGGGCTAATCGAGGACGGCGGCGAACGCCTCCCCGAGGATCTCCATCCCCTCGTCGATCTGGGCGTCGGTGATCACAAGTGGGACGAGGACGCGGATCACGTTTCCGTGCAGGCCAGCGGTGGGGAATATCGCCCCGTTGCGCAGGGCGTGCTGCGTGATTTTCCCGGTTAATTCCTTCGCCGGTCTCTTGGTGTTGCGGTCCTCGACGAGCTCCATCCCGACCATCGCCCCGAGCCCGCGCACGTCGCCGATCACGTCGTAGCGGTCCTGCAGGCGGAGGAAGTGCTCCTTGATACGGTCACCCACGTGCACGGCACGGTCGAGCAGGCCCCCGGCATCGATCGCCTTGAGCACCTCGATCGCCGCCCGGCAGGCAAGCGGGTTCCCGACGTACGTACCGCCGATCCCGCTTTTCACCGGCGCGTCCATGATCTCCGCTTTCCCGATAACCCCGGAAAGCGGCAACCCGGCGCCGAGCGACTTGGCGACGCAGATCAGGTCGGGGGTTATCCCGAAGTGCTCGAACGCGAAGAACTTCCCGGTCCGCCCGATCCCGGACTGCACCTCATCGAACACGAGGACGAACCCGTGTTTGTCGGCCAACTCCCGCATCGCCGGCAGGAACCAGTCCGGTGGGACGAGGAACCCGCCCTCCCCCATCACCGGCTCGACGACCATCGCCGCCACGTCGGACGGGTCGACTAGGGAGAGGAGCCGCTGCTCGATCTCCTTCGCGGTCACGTCGTTGCGATACGTGTAGGGATAGGGTAGGCGGTACACCTCAGGGGCGAACGGCCCGAACCCCATCTTGTACGGGTCCGCCTTGTGGGTCATCGTCATCGCGAGCAGCGTCCGGCCGTGAAACGCGTTGTCGAACACGAGGACCGCCTTGCGCCGCGTGTAGGCGCGCGCGATCTTGACCGCGTTCTCCACCGCTTCAGCCCCGGAGTTGAAGAACGCCGCCTTCACCTCCCCGGGGATCGGGGTGCGGGCGGCCAGCAGCTCAGCGAGCTCGACGAGCGGTTCATATGGGACGGCGGTGAAGTCGGTGTGCAGGAACCGGTCGAGCTGATCGTGCAGCGCGGCGACGACCCGATCGTCACGCTGCCCGACGTTCAGGCACCCCCAACCGCCGGAGAAATCGATGAACCGGTTCCCGTCCAGGTCCTCAATCAATGCCCCCTTGCTCTCCTTGATGACGAACGGGGCGTAGACGGCGAGCGGCGCGGCGACGTAGCGCGCCTTCTTCTCGAGGACCGCGGCCGACTTAGGCCCGGGAAGAGCTGTCTGAATGCGAGTGAAACGACGTTCTATCATCTTCCCTCCATCTTGCGCTGGATTGCGGACAGATGGTACCGAAGGGGAGAGGGAAAACGCAAACCGCCCCCGCCAGGCTACCGGTAATGAAGCCTCTACCCGACGAATAACATAAAAATTCCGCCCAAAACCGCCAACACGAGTGCGTTCCACCCAAACGACTCCCCGAGGAACGCCTTCCAGTCATCACCCTTCACCCCGTTCAGGTAGAGGCTGAGCCCGATGAGATTGGCGAACGATGCGACCACTGTGCCCAATCCCCCCAGGTTCACCCCATAGAACAGGCTGCGCCAATCCTCCGTGGCATGGGAAAGCAACATCACTCCGGGAACGTTGCTGATCAGTTGGGAGATCCCAATCCCGATTCCGTAGACGCTAAGCGGGTTATTGATCTCCCCCCCGAAGGCGCGCGCCAGCAGTCCGCCCAACCCGTTCATCGTGGGAAAGAGGAGGAAGAAGGTCCCGAGGAGGAACCAGTCGAGCCGCTTGAACCCATCCCGTGCCATCGTCCCCATGTACAGGACGAGGCCCACGGCCGGGATGAGCACAGGGACCAATCTAAGAACGCTGAGGACGAACAAGACGAACATCCCCAACAGGATGCCGGACCTGCCCCAAGAGACCCGGGGCTCGCCTACCTCTCCCAGAGAAGGCGCAAGTGTTCTACGGGCGGTAAAGATCAGGTTCCCCAGCACAAGCAGCGAGAGGACCGCAAAGCTGACGCCCGCGAACGGAAGACTCTCCCGGAAGAAGAGGAGCGGGGAGAGACGGTAGTGGTGGTAGATGAACAGGTTCTGCGGGTTCCCCCACGGGGTGAGGGCGCTGCCCAGGTTGACCGCCATGATCTCGTAGATCACCAGCCGTCGCAGATGGAGCTGCGCCCGCTGCGCCAGCGCGATGGTAAACGGAACGACGGCAAACAGGGCGGCGTCGTTCGTAACGAACATCGCCAGCACAAACGAGCTTGTCAGAACTAAAAGATACAGGCCTTCCGGCCCGCGGGCCCACCGGCTCATCGCTTCGGCGAACCAGTCTACAAAACCGGCCGACTTCAGCCCTTCGGCAAGGAGCATGAACGACCCGAGTAGGAGTAGGAGGCGCCAGTCGACCGTGGAGAAGAGCTCCCGCGCCGGAAGAACACGGGTCGTAACTAGGATAACCAAAATCAACAGGGTTGAATAAAAGACCAGCTGCATAGCCGAGGTTTCTCTCAGTCGCAAACGGACTCCCCTTACCCCATCGGTCGGTTAAATCCTCCTCAGATCAGTTCCGTCTCGCTCCCATCCCGCAGACAATCGCGGGTTCACTCCACGGTGAAGATCCGCCCGGGCGGAACGAGGACGACCTTGAAGTCAAGCCCGTCATAGTAGCCGCTCGCCGCGCTGATCTCCCTCAGTTTCCCCTTGTAGCGGCTCGAGATATGTAGACAGATGAGCTCCTTCCGCACCCCGGCGGCACGCGCCACCTCGACCGCCTCCTTCAGCGTGGCGTGCTTGTACTCCTTGCGGTCCTGCTCGTCGAGGAACGTGGTGTCGTGGCACAGGACCTCGGTACCCTGCACGTACGCCGGCTTGATCGGGACGGAGTCCCCGCCGTAGGAGAAGAGGCGCTGTTCGTAGGGCTCGCTCACCGCATCCCTCCCCTTCTCCCGCACGATGCGCACGATCTCCTCCTGCGTGGCGCCAGCGAGCTCCGGCCGGAGCCGGTGGCGCACCTCGACGATGTTGTACCCAAGCGAGATCTCGTTCGGAACATGCACGGTTGGAAACGCCTCGATATAGCGGGGCATCTGCCCCTGGAGAAGTTCGACCCGATCTCCGGGGGCGAGCGGGACCCATTCCAAGGTGTAGCTGAGCCGACGGTTGGTGCGGGAGAGGAAGTTGATCATCTCCGAGATGAGGTAGTTTCCCTTGGGGTAATAGATCGTGAGCTCTTTCTCCTTGTCCCCCATCGCGTTGTTCCGGATGTTGACGAGCCCGACCAACCCGGCGATGTGGTCGGCGTGACCGTGGGAGAGGAAGACCCGCTTGATGGCGAACGCCTTGTTCGCCAGGATCGAGCTCACCCCCTCGCCGGCGTCGAACAGGATCCGGTCCGGACTGTAGTAAACGAACGTCGAATACAATGCCTTGGAGTAGATCAAAAGTCTCATCTCTTTGCCCCTTCCGCGCGGATGGATTCCCCGTCGAACGCCTCGGGAACGGGAACCCCGAGGAGGGAGAAGACCGTCGGCGGGATATCGAGGATCGAGCCCCCGGTCAGCAGTTCCTTCCCGCGCAGGAGCGCGAACGCGTCCGGATGGGTGTGCATCCCGGACCTCCCCTGCCCCTCCGCAAAGACGCCCGCGGGAGCGAACTTCGCCTTGAGGTCGTAGCCGTCGAAGGGGAGAGCGATCAGATCAGGCGCGCGGTCGAACGCGCTCCCGTGGTAGACCTCCTCCCGCCGGTAGACCCGGGAGATCACCCGATTCCCCGCGGCATCAACGAGCTCGGCAAGGAAAGCGGCGAGATCCTCCCGCACGCGGGAGTAGTCCGCATCATCCACCGAACCGATCCCTTCCCGCCCCCGTAGGTTGACGTAGATCCGTCCGGGGATGAGGGAATAGGCGTGCGAGGCGGGATCGATCCGGGAGAGACCATCCCCGCTCTTCTTGAACCGCAGGAACCCTCCTTCAACAAGATAGGCGTTCAGGTCCACTTCCCAGCGCAGTCGGCAGAACCCGTGATCGGAAAGGAGCAAGAGATCAGTATCATCGGTAACGCGCCCCGCCACATCCCCCACGAACCGATCTACCTCGGAGTAGAATTCCCAGAATTCGGAATGGTACCCGCCTGCGGCTTCCTCCCCGTCCGCCCAGAAGAAGTGGTTGATCCGATCGGTCATCATCACATGCACCATGAAGAAGTCCCATTCCTCTCTCATCAGTTCGAAGACAGCGCGGCGGCGGGAAGCGAGCGTTTCGAAGATCTCCTCTAGGTAACGGGCCCGGTCGGTCATCCCCAGGTTGGGATCAGGGTCGATCCGGTAGCCGAGCCTCCGCAACCGGGGGAGGAGTCCCGCCGGCCGCACCCCGCGGGAAAGGTCGGTGCACAGAAAGCCGGAGATCATTATCCCGTCGATATCCTGCGGCGGATAGGTCACCGGAACGTTCATCACGATCGCCCGTTTCCCCGCCTCGTTCAGCCGAAGCCACACCGTCGGGGCTAAGAGATCGCGGGCGCTCGGCAGCTTCAACTCCATCGTCCGCGGATCGCGGTCGACAAACCCGAATATCCCGTGACCGGCCGGATTCATCCCGGTGGAAAAGCTCGCCCAAGCGACCGACGAGATCGGCGGAAGGACGGAATCGATCCGGACCGGCGTTCCCAACTCCGCGATATTCGGGAACCTCCCGGCAGCGATCCCAGCCTGTAGAAATGAGAACGGCACTCCATCCAGACTGAGGACGAACAGGCGCTTACTCTTCCTTCTTCCAAACACGATGCGTCAAATTATATCCGGGACGGGATCGAGGTTAAACCGCTGTTGCTTGCGCGGAATCTTTCCCCTAGAATTCTAGCCCATGGAGGCGAACTGAATGCTCGACATAAAGCTTCTGCGTGAGGACCCGGAAGGGATCGAAAGAAGACTCAAAGCACGAAACCCAGGGATCGACATCTCCGAGATCATCGCCCTCGACCGCCGCCGCCTGGAACTGATCCGGGAGGTGGAGGATCTGAAGGCGGAACGCAACCGCGGATCCCAGGAGGTCGGGCGGCTGAAGAAGGAGGGAAAGGATGCGTCCTCCCTCCTCAAATCGCTCTCCGAGATCGCGGAGCGGATCGACGCCTACGAGGCCGAGCTCAAGGAGATCGAGCCGCGGATCGATGATCTCCTCGCCCGCCTTCCCAACCTTCCGCATCCCTCCGTCCCAGTGGGGAAGAAGGAGGAGAAGGTCGTTATCCGCAGCTTCGGGGAAAAGCCGGATCTCGACTTCCCTGTTAAACACCATCTGGAGATCGGGGAGGAGAAGGGAATCCTCGACTTCCGCCGCGCGGCGGCGATCGCCGGAGCGCGGTTCCCGATGTACGTCGGGCTGGGGGCGATGCTCGAGATGGCTCTCATTCAGTTCATGTTCACCTACCACGTCAAGAACGGGTACACCCCGGTCCTGCCCCCGTTTCTCGCCAACGCGGAGAGCTTCTACGTCTCATCCCAGTTGCCCAAGTTCGCCGACGACATCTACCACTGCGAAAAGGACGACCTCTACCTCAATCCGACCGCGGAGAGCCTGCTCGCGAACCTCCACCGCGGCGAGATCCTCACCGCGGACGAGCTCCCGAAGTACTACGTCGCCTACACCCCCTGCTTCCGCCGCGAGGCCGGAACCTACGGAGAGGAGGAGCGGGGGCTGATCCGGGTACACCAGTTCAACAAGGTGGAGCTGTTCAAGTATACGACCCCGGAAAGCTCCTACCGGGAGCTCGACGCCTTGGTCGAGGAGGCGGAAGGGGTGCTCAAGGCCCTCGGGATCCACTACCGGGTCGTGCTCCTCCCCACCCAGGACCTGGCGCAGCAGTCGAGCAAGACGATCGACATCGAGGTCTACCTCCCGGGACAGAACCGCTACTACGAGGTCTCATCGTGCAGCAACTGCGAGGAGTTCCAGGCGCGGCGGGGGAAGGTCCGCTACCGGCCGGGCCCGAAGGAGAAACCGCGCTACGTGCACACCCTGAACGGCTCCGGGGTAGCGACATCGCGGCTGATGGCCGCGATCCTGGAGAACAACCAGCTCCCCGACGGGCGGATCCGGATCCCGGAGATCCTGCAGGACAGCGTGGGGGCGGAGTACCTGTGAGCGGGGTGATGGTCGAGGCGCGGGACCTCGTCAAGGTGTTCCCCTCCCGCAAAGGGGACGTACGGGCGGTGGACGGGGTCTCGTTCTCCTGCCAGTCCGGGGAGATCTTCGGACTGCTCGGGCCGAACGGGGCCGGTAAGACGACGACCCTGAGGATGCTCGCGACGATCCTTACCCCGACCTCCGGAAGCGCCACGGTCGCCGGGTTCGACGTGCGGAGCCAGCCGGACAAAGTGCGGGAGAGCATCGGATTCCTGGCCACCGAGACGGGACTGTACGACCGGTTCACCGCCCGGGAGACCCTCCGCTTCTTCGGGAGGATCAACCGCCTCTCCGACCAGGAGATCGCCCGAAGGAGCGGCGAGCTGTTCGAGATGCTCGAGCTTACGCCGCTCGCCGACCGGCGGGTGGGGACGTTCTCCACCGGGGAGCGGCAGAAGCTGTCCCTCGCCCGCGCGCTGATCCACAATCCGCCGGTCCTCATCCTCGACGAGCCGACCTTCGGGCTCGACGTAATGGCCGCCCGCGCCGTGGTCGACGCGATCCGGATGTTCAAGGAACAGGGGAGGACGATCATCCTCTCCACCCACATCATGCGCATCGCGGAGAAACTGTGCGGGCGCATCGGGATCCTGTACCGCGGGAAACTGCACGCCCTCGGGACCCTGGAGGAGCTTAAATCCCGCTTTTCCGCCCCGGACCTGGAAGAGGCCTTCTTCTCAGCGGTAGAGGCGAAAGAACCAGTCTAACACTTTCCTTTTGTGGAAAAACGTGGTATCCTGATCATTACTGAACCATTAATTCAAGGAGGAGAACGATGGGCAGGAAGATCGCACTAGTGGTGGCCATCCTGGTGGTGGGGGTCGCCTCGGTAGTCCTGATGGGGGGGGAATCGAACGGCTATCTTTGGTGGGGGAATCATGCTCCGATCTACATCGGAAGCGACAACGATTTCACCGTGGCGAACGGGGTTGTGAGCGGGAGCGGAACCGTGGATGATCCATATGTCATCTCCGGTTGGGCGATCGACGCCCCGAACGCCGACTACGGGATCTACATCGATCACACGAGAAGCTATTTCGTAATCCGAAACTGCGTGATCGAGCGGGCGCGGAACGCCGGAATCTACTTAAACTCGGTCGAGAACGGCCGCGTAGAGGGATGCGAGTTCAGCCTGAACGGGGTTGGAATCCACCTTCTGAACGCGCGCAACATCACGATCACCGAGAATGCCCTCTCCAAGAACAGCTACGGGATCGTGCTCGACGTGAACGCGCGGGATAACCTGATCTACAGGAACAGCTTCATCGAAAACGGGCTCTCCGCCCGCGACGCGGTGGGCAAGAGCGATTGGTACTCCGGGAATACGGGAAACTACTGGAGCGACTACAAGGGGACTGATGCAAACGGAGACGGAATCGGGGACATCCCCTACGGGATCGTATTCGATCCCTACCCGCTCGTAAACCCGCCGGTGAAGCTCACCCACTTCATCCCGGCGCGCGGATTGGCGACAAGCCTTCCCCGCTCTCCGCAAGGGTATCTGGTGGTGAGCTCCGCCGTCCCGATCGAGCTCGAGGCGCAGGATCCGGGAAGCGGGGTGGCGAAGATCCTCTACTCGATAAACAACGGAGATTGGCTGGAGTACTCCGGCCCGTTCAACCTGGAGGGAGACGACGGGGTGTACAAGGTCTCCTACTACGCGATCGACCATCTGGGGAACGCCGAAGCGGTGCGGACGCTGACCTTCCTCCTCGATAACCACCCCCCGCGGACGCAGATCTC
>JAJRTG010000137.1 GCA_024278395.1 Fidelibacterota bacterium
AACGGGGTGGGAAGATCGATCCCAATGACATCCGCGAACACCCGGCTCAGCATCCCCTCGAGGAGTTCAAAGATCTCGTCCTTTCCACGCGGGAATGAAATCTCGAGGTCGAGCTGGGTGAACTCAGGCTGGCGGTCGGCGCGCAGGTCCTCGTCGCGGAAGCACTTCACGAGCTGAAAGTACCGGTCGATCCCGCCGATCATGAACAGCTGCTTGAACAGCTGCGGCGATTGGGGGAGGGCGTAGAACTTCCCCGGGGACAGTCGGCTCGGGACGAGAAAGTCGCGCGCCCCCTCCGGGGTCGATTTGGTGAGAACCGGGGTCTCGATCTCCAGGAAGCCGTTCTCCGAGAAGTAGTCGCGTATCCCCTTGAACACGCGGTGGCGCAGCCGCAGGTTGCGCTGCATCCTCTCCCGCCGCAGGTCCACATAGCGGAACCGCAGCCGCGTCTCCTCGGTCGTGTCCGAACCGTCCCCCTCGACGAGGAACGGCGGGGTGACGGCCCGGTTCAGGATCTCGATGGCCTCCACCTCGACCTCTATCTCCCCGGTCGGCATCTCCGGGTTTACGTCCTTCTCCCCCCTGGACCGCACTTTCCCGGTGACTGCGATCACGTCCTCGCGGTTCAGGGTGTGCCCGTCGGAGAGGCGGGGATCGTCCCCCTGGAAGATGAGCTGAACCACGCCGGATGAATCGCGCAGATCGACGAACGTGAGTCCGCCCAGATCGCGGCGGCGTTTCACCCACCCGCACAGGGTAACCCGGCGGCCGATGTCATCCTTCGTGAGACGACCACAATACTCGGTTCTGTACATCCCTCGCTCCTCCGATCGGTTGATGCGTTTATTATAGGAAAGAGAGAAACGGGCGCAATGCTATACTGATCCCGTTTGGTATAAAGATAAAAAGTTTCTATAATTACCCGTATGGACAACAGAAAGGTACAGATCACCGGTGGAGGGACGTACTTCGTCACGCTGCCCAAGGATTGGGCGGTCAAGCACGGGATCGGTCGCGGCTCCCAGGTTACCTTGGTGGAGAACTCGACCGGGAGCCTTCTCCTCGTGCCGGAGGGGATCGAGGGGAGTAACCGTGTAGTTCTTTCCCTTGCCGGAAAGGATGAAGTCTGGATAGAGCGGGCGATCATCTCCTGTTACATCACCGGATTTGACGTTATCGAGGTGAACGGATCGCGCATCTCCTCGGTGCAGCGCCGCGCCGTCCGCGCCACCGCGCAATCGCTCGTCGGGCTTGAGATAATGGAGGAGGAGCAGGACCGGATAGTACTTCACTGTCTTGTGAGCATGCGGGATTTCGCGGCCGAGGCGACCCTGCGGCGGATCTACTCGATCACCACCGCGATGCTCCGCGACGCGGTGCACGCGTTCATCCACAAGGACGACGAGCTCGCCCGGGATGTGATCGAGCGGGACACTGAGGCCGACCGGCTGACGCTCGTCATGTCCCGCGAGCTCGGGCTATTGTTGCGCGATCTCCTCCTGGAGCACGACGTTGGGATGAGCCGCCTGCTCTTCCACGAGTACCACGCGGTGGCGAAGAGCCTTGAGCGGATCGGCGACCACGCGGTCAAGGTCTCCCGCGCCGCCCTCGACCTCACCTCTCCGCCCGATAAGCAGACGACAAGGGAGATCGAGGGGCTGTACACCGCGGCTCAAGCGGTGATCGAGGGGAGCGTGGAAGCGTTCATGGGGGCCGACATCACCCGGGCGAACGAGGTGCTCGCCGCACGCGACCGCACCCCGGAGCTTGAGAAGCGGGCGCGCCTGTCCAAGGGAACGATGCAGGTCCAACCGCTCGCCACGATCTTCGACAGCCTCCTGCGGGTGCGCGACTACGCGTTCAACATCGCGGAGAACGCACTGAACATGGGAGTCCCCGGGTTTCAAACAGGGGAGTGAATCACCCCTCGGAGAGCTTCCCCTTGAAGAACTTGCGGCCGAGGAGCTTGTGCCAGTCGGTGAAGTCCCCCTGCTCTGAGTCCTTCTCGATGTGCAGGCGGATCATGTTCAGCTTCGCCGACAGGTTGTCGAAGTGGTACACGGCGATCGCCTCCGGGGTCTTGGGCACGATCGCCGCCCCGAACTCGAGCGCCCCGTGGTGGGAGATGATGATGTGTCCGAGGAGCTCGGGGAGCCGGGCGTCCGGCCATGGGAGCTTCGCCGCCGCTTCCCGCACCATGTCCCGTCCCAGGAGAAGGTGCCCGATCAGTTGCCCGGAGAAGCTGTGATGCGGCGCGATCGGGTTCTCCAACTCCCGCACCTTCCCGATGTCGTGCAGGATCGCCCCGGCGACCGCCAGACCGCGGTCGAGGTCGGGGAAGTCCTCGGCGAACCGCCCCACCCCCCGTGCCACCTCGAGGGTGTGTTCGAGCAGCCCACCAAGGTAGGCGTGGTGGTACTGGATCGCCGCCGGGTACTTCCGGAACGCCTGTTTGTTCTCCTCGATCAGGTTGTCCGTCAATCGGCGGAGCGGCTCCGGTTCGATCGATCTGATCAACCCTTTGAGGGCTTCCCACATCTCGTCGATGTCGTGGGCGCTCGTCGGGACGAGGAGCGCGGGGTCAAACCCCGGAATCTTGCCGGACTCGTGCTCGTAGGACTCCAAGCGGCGGATCGACTTGACGATCAGCTGGAGCGAGTTCCTGTAGGTTTCGGTGCTTCCCTCGACGAAGACGAAGTCCCCCTCGTCGAACTGGGAGGCGTAGCGCTGCGTCGCCTCGGCCCACGCGCGGGCCGGGATCGTCCCGGACCGGTCGGCGAGGACGAGCTCGAGGTACGGCTCACCGTTCCTCGTTGAGCGCTGCGTCTTCTGTTTGACGAGGAAGCACTGAGAGATGTGGAGCCCCTCGCGCATCTCTTGGATCAGAACGTGGGTGAGCGGGTAGGGGAGCTCGTCCTTGAGATAATCGGAGAACTTCTCGGCGGTCACGGCCCTTCCTTTCTATACGAAGAGTGTACGGCTACCGGGGCGGAAATCAACCGCTTGCGGGCTTGCCCTCTTCGAGGATCCTCTTTATCTCCTCTCCGCTTATCACCTCGCGGGCCTGCAGGAGCTCGGCGATCCGATGCAGGGCGGCCTCGTTCTCGCGGAGGAGGGAGATCGCCCGGGACTGCGCCTCCTCCACCAGCCGGCGGGTCTCCTTGTCGAT
>JAJRTG010000138.1 GCA_024278395.1 Fidelibacterota bacterium
ACCAGCGACATCGATCGAAGGGTTGATGGTGAGAGGGGAGACGAATAGCAGCTCCGCCGCCTTTTTGAAGTGAACACCGGCGGGAAGGAGTTCCATGTCGGCGTTTACCGCTCCGATCTCCATCAGTTCTTCACCGACGTCCTCAGAGAGATCATCTTCGAGCAGGTAGAAGAGCGTCTCGGCCGTTATCGGGGTCACAGGGGCGGCCCCCTTCAACAGGCCGGCCCTGATCTGCTGGCCAGCCCCTGTGAGGGAGTAGTTGCCGCCGATGGGAAGTGAAAACGTGAGCAGCCGCATGGCCTCGAGCTGCAGGATCTCTTCTTGGGAGAGGGGGAGGAGGCTCTTCTTCCCCGGGCCGGGAGGAGTCTGCTTTATCTTCTCGCACAGGGTGGGAGGGAGGAAGATATCGGGGCCGGCGATGTTGTAGGCCTCCAACACCGACTCGGCTGGGGGGAGGAGCCTCCCATCCTTCATGAAGCCGCGACGCTCCAGTTCAGCGGCGATCGACGGTTGGTCTTGAACCTCGCCCTGAGCCGCGCGCGCCACCTCTATCATCGAGATCACTTCTGATCCGATCCATCTGAAATCAGCGTCCCACTCCTCTACGCTGCTCCCGCTTCTTACGAATTCAAGAAGAGCTTCACCGATCAGGTGTCCGGCCTGGGACAGGACAAACCGATCGTCATCCTCGTAGACAAGACCCGCCAGCTCGAGATGGTAGAGATATTCCAGTGCGTCATCGGTGAGGGAATCCCCGACCCTCTCCAGTTCCAACCCGTCGTTCCACTTTTCGATGAGTTGGAGGATCAGTTCAGCATGTCCTTTGGTTACGATCATCTCCTACCTCCTTTTGCGTTGGTTTCGGTTTCCCCATGACCGGACCTCGGTCTCTGCTCCTGATCGGTACGGTTCCCAGCCCAATTTTAATGGGGTGAGGGACCAAATTAAAGTAAATTACCAAGACAAGCTTGTTAGCGCAGCATCAACCGAGCAGCGTGAGGAGCAGCCACATGGTGGCGATGTTCCCGACGGTGGTCAGGAAGACCACGGATGAGACGAGATCGGGGCGGCGGTCGTACTGGAGCGAGAGGATGAGGGCGTTCACCGCAGCCGGGGTACTGGCCTCCACGATCAGCACCGACCGCAAAAGGCCGTGGATCCCGAACGCGGCGGTCAGCCCGAACGCGAGGAGCGGAGGGATGACCAGCTTGGCCGCGGTGAGGGGGAGGGCCTCCCGCAACAGTCCGCGCAGCCGCACCTGTCCGAGCTGGATCCCGAGCAGGAGGAGTTGCACCGGGATCGCCGCCTGGGCGAGGAGTTCGATCGGCCTTCCAATCGGGATCGGAAGCTCCGCCCCCGCCCCGCGCAGGAGGAGGGCGAGCGCGAACGCGTAGATCCACGGCACCTTCAACAGGTTCAACAACAACCTCCCTATCGACATCCCCTTCCGCCACGCCGCTGTCCCCACCCCGAACGTGATCTGAAACGCCATGTGTCCGAGGATGTACAAGAGCCCGAGCCCGAACCCCTTCTCTCCGAACGCGAACAGCAGGATCGGAAGCCCGTAGTTCCCTGTGTTGCTCAAGGACAGGGTAAGGACCGTCGCCGTGCGCGTCTCGCGGTCGAGCTTGAGGCCGCGGGAGGCGAGATGGGCGAGCCCGAACAGGATCCCGTGAAAGACGAAGACGAAAAGCAGGGTCTCCGAGAGCTCTCCGCCGCTGACCGGGCGGGTGTACAGGACATGGAAGATGAGGGACGGGGTGAGGATGTAGAAGACGAGCTTGGTGAGGATCGCCGGATCGCGGTTCACGAGGCGCCCGACGAGGAACCCTCCGCCGGCGATCAGCAATACGGGAAGGAGGACGTTCAGGAAGACCATGTCAGAGGCCGCAGAATTCCCTGATCCGATCCACGTACTTGCACGGAACCCGCACCTTCCCGAGCTCCTCCTTGACCGACCCCGGCCCGTGGTCGTCCGAGCCGCCGGTGAGGAGGAACCCGTGCTTCTTCGCAAGAGAGAGGATCTCGTTCGGAGCGATCGACAGCTCCCTGGTCACGTCCTCGTACGGATAGAAGACCTCGATCCCGTCCACCCCCTCCTCCTTCACCTTCGCCAGGAACGGCTCCCAGTCGGGTACGTCCATCAAGCAGGGGTGGGGGATCGAGGTCGCCCCGCCCGCTCCGTGCACGGCGCGCGCCGCCTCCCGGAAACCGGGCCGCGGGATCGGGACGTAACACGGCTTGCCGTTCCCGATCAGGGTGTCGAACGCCTCCCGCTTTGTGGCGACGACCCCTTTCTGCACCAGGATCTGCGCCAAGTGCGGTCTCCCGATGCTTCCGGCGGCGAGTTTCCTCACCTCCGCAAGCGTGATCTCCACCCCGGTGTAGTCGCAGCAGCGCACAACCATCTCCTCCATCCGCGCCTCCCGCGCTGCCTGCATGCGGGAGAACAGCTCCACCAACGCCCCGGCCCGCGGATCGATGAAGTACCCGAGGAGTTCCCCGTAGACGCCGTCGAAGTCGACCTTGATCTCCACCCCGGCGATCACCTCGATCCCGTTCCGCACGTGGCTGCGGCTCTCAAGCTCGGGAGAGATCGTATCGTGATCGGTCACCGCGACGATGGAGAGCCCGACGGCCCGAGCCCGGGAGACGAGCTGGGAGACCGTCTGCGTTCCGTCCGAGGCGGTGGTGTGCAGGTGCAGGTCGGCGTAGCAGATCTTCATAAAAGGCTCCTTTCCAGCGTTGTCACGATGCGCTCGGCCGCCCTTCCGTCCCCGTACGGGTTCTCCGCCTCCCGCATCCGCGCGTACTCCTCGGCGTCCTCGAGAAGCCGCTGTGCCTCGGCCGCGATCCTGCCGGGATCGGTCCCCACCAATCGCGCCGCCCCGGTTTCGATCCCCTCCACCCTCTCCGTGCGCTCCCGCAAGACGAGAACGGGGATATGGAGCGCCGCCCCGAGCTCCTGGATCCCGCCCGAGTCGGTGAGGACGAGGTAGGAGGACGAGAGCAGGTGGACGAACGAGGCGTAGTCCGGCGGGTCGATGAGGACGATCCGGTCGCGGCCGGACAGCTCTTTACGGACCACCCGTTGCACGCGCGGGTTGGGGTGGATGGAGTAGACGATCGTGATCCCGGGAACCAACCCGGTGAGCCTCCGCAGTCCGTCGCATATCCGGGCGATCCCGCCGGAGAGGCTCTCGCGACGGTGGGCGGTGACGAGGACGACCCTCCCCGGGAAATCGAAGCGCACTCGCGGCGGGATGTTCTCCCGCACGTAACGCAGGGCGTCGATCTCCGTGTTGCCGGTGACGACGATCGCCTCCTCATCCGCCCCCTCGCGCATCAGGTTCTCCCGTGCGGTCTGGGTGGGGGCGAACAGGAACGTTGCGATCCGATCGATCAGGCGGCGATTCATCTCCTCGGGGTACGGGGCGTACGGATCGCCGGTGCGCAGTCCCGCCTCCACGTGCGCCACCGGGACCCGGAAGTAATAGGCGGCGAGAGCACCGACGAACGCGGTCTGGGCGTCCCCCTGCACGATGAGCAGGTCGGGCCGCTCCCGGTTCAGGATCGGCTCGAACCGCTCCAGGATCGCCCGGGTGACGTAGAACAGGCTCTGATTCGGGATCATCACCGAGAGATCGTGATCCGGCGTGATCGAGAAGACCGAGAGCGCTTGATCCAGGAGTGAACGGTGCTGCCCGCTCACGCATACGATCGGCTCGAACCGCGGACTCTCCGAGAGCCTGCGGATGACCGGAGCGAGCTTGATCGCCTCCGGCCTGGTCCCGAAGAAGAAGAGCGCCTTCAGCCTCTCAGCCAATCAACGACCTTTCGCAGCCCCTCACCGAAGCTCGTCTCCGGGACGAATCCGAGGACCTCACGGGCGCGGGAGATGTCCAACCTGCTCTCCATCAACTCCCCCGGACGCGGATCCCCGTGGACCGCTTCCTTGTCGAAACCGATGACCTCGGCGAGCATCCGGTAGAGCTCGTTAACCGAGGTCGAGACCCCGGAGCCGATGTTGAACGCGCAGTCGTCCGGGGTTTCGGGGGTACCCGCGCGTTGGGACAGGTAGTCGATCGCGAGCAGGTTCGCGCGCGCCACGTCCCCGACGAACACGTAATCGCGCACCTGGTCGCCGCTCCCGAAGATCGTTGGCGTCTCGCCGGCAAGGATCGCTCCGGCGAATATCGAGACCACCCCGGCTTCTCCCTTCGGGTCCTGACGCGGGCCGTACACGTTCCCGTAGCGCAGGGCGACCGTGGGCAACCCGAACGTTCTCTGATAGACGAACATGTAGTTCTCCACCGCCGCCTTCGCCGCCCCGTACGGGCTGATCGGCGCCTTCACCGCCGTCTCCGGGGCCGGGGTCGGGGTCTCCCCGTAGATCGCCCCCCCGGAGGAGGCGAAGATGAAGCCTTCGGCCTTGTGCTTGACCGCCTGCTCGAGCAGGTTGATCGAGCCGATGATGTTCACGGCCGCGTCGAACGCGGGATCGGCGACTGAGCGGCGGATGTCGATCTGAGCGGCGTGGTGGTTCACGATCTGCGGACGAAACTGGGTGAAGACCCGGTCGATCGCGGCCGCGTCCCGGATGTCGAGCTTGGCGAAGAGCGCCTTCGGGTTGAGGTTCCCCGCCTTGCCGGTGGAGAGGTCGTCGATCACGAGGACCTCGTGTCCGGCCGCGATGTAGGAATCAACGATGTGTGAGCCGATGAACCCGGCTCCACCTGTAACTGCTATACGCATCTTACCCCCTTCCAGTTTAACCGGGAGAGCCTACCCCGAACCGATTTCCCGGTCAAGGAGACAGGCCCGAGAATTCTCGGATCCGCCCGCTTCACGTAGAATCGGTAAAAGGAGGTAGCAAAATTGACGAACGATATAGAGAAGGAGGCGTGGGACGAGTTTTCGGGTTATGAGACGGTGATGCTGGCGACAAGCGAAGGCGACCAGCCGCGGGTCCGCCCCGTCACCCTGATCCGCTACCGGGATTCCTTCTGGGTGGCGACCGGTGCGGAGAGCGCCAAGGTCGCCCAGATCCGCGCCGATCCCAAGGTCGAACTCTGTCTGCCCCTGCAGAGCGACGCGGGGAACGGGTACGTGCGGGTCGCCGGAAGCGGCGAGGTTGTGGATGATAAAAAGACCAAGGAGGAGCTCGCCCGCTACATCAGGTTCTTCGCGGATTACTGGGAGGGGGCGGACGACCCCACCTACGCCCTGATCAGGATCTCGCCCCGGGAGGTGGAGTATCTGCAACCCGGTGATATGCTGCCGAAAAGATTCTCCGTTCGGGAATGGTTATAATCACTTAGAGGGGGACAGATGCCGGAGCTTCCCGATCTTGAGACG
>JAJRTG010000139.1 GCA_024278395.1 Fidelibacterota bacterium
CGGCTCCGGGCGGACGGGGTCGAGCTTCCGATCCTCCTTTTGGGTCCGGTCCTTCCCGATGAGATCCCACGCGCGATCGAGCTTGGGCTCACGATCCCGGTCTCCGATCGCCGGTTCGCCGCCCGGTTGGCCCGGGATGCGGAGCGGCTCCGGATCCGCCCCTCAGTCCACGTGAAGGTCGATACGGGAATGGGAAGGTTCGGGGTCTCCGTGGGGGAGGCCGTTTCCCTGGTGGAGGGGCTGGCCCGCATCCCGGCGCTCCGCGTTGAAGGGATCTATACCCATCTCTCAAGCGCCGATTCCCTCGATCCGGAGGCCCGCGCCTACACGCTCCGTCAGATTGAGACGTTCACGGACCTGTTGCGCACCCTTGCCCGCCGATCCCTCCTCCCCCCGCTCCGTCACATCGCCAACTCGGCCGGGTTCATCCAGTATCAGGGAGCGGTTACGGCCCCTCCGTTCAACCTGGTGCGGATCGGGACGCTCTTCTACGGCTATCCCGAGGTCGACGCTCCCTGGGTCTCCGCGGTCAGGCCGGTGGCGCGGCTCACCGCTCCGGTGGTGGCGCTGAGGAGGGTGAAGGAGGGGGAGTTCGTCGGATACGCGCGCAGCTACCGCGCCTCGACCCCGCGGCGGGTGGCGGTGATCGCCGCGGGCTACGGTACCGGGCTTCCCCCCGGATTGGCGGGGCGGGGGCGTGTCTGGATACGGGGAGGACTCGCGCCGATCGTGGGGAGGATCTACCTCGACCACGCGGTGATCGATGTGACCGGGGTGGACGGGGTCACGATCGGGGAGGAGGTCGAGATCATCGGCCCCCATGTCCCGGCCGACCGGCTCGCCGCTGAAATCGGATTTGAGGTGTGCGAGCTCCTCGTCCCGGCGCTGAGCGGGGCGGAGGAGCGCGTCTACGATGACCGGTTCTAGAGGAGGGCCCACGCGCGCACTTAGGTTGTGGGCCGGGGTTGTGTTGGGGATAGCGATCCTGTTGGGCGTCGCCGTCGATGCCTACCGGATCTCCTGGGAGGAACATAACGACCGGTTCATCGCGGTCGTACGCGCGGACGTTGCCGCGGGGATCCCCCTCTCCGCCCTCGCGGGGGCGGGGATCACGTGTGTGGGGCTGCGGGCGTCGGCGTTGGAGGATGGCGGCGGTCCCAGCCCCGAGGAGGTCCGCCGCGCCGGACTGATCCCGGTCCTGATCGTCGACCGAGCCGTTCCTCCCGCCTCCTTTGTCGGAACGTCGTTCCCCTATTTCTGGATCGAAGGGGCGATCGGGTCGGGTGACCCGCTCGTCCGGCGGCTGGTCGGATCGGGCAGCACGCTCATCCGCCGCGAGTTCGAACCCAGGGCGGCGGAGACGACCCTGTGGGACGGTGGCTACCACCGGTTCGTGCGCGGGCACGAGATCCCGCGCGATGAGATCTCCCGCCTCACCTTCGCGGGGATTAAGGCGCGGTTCGTGCGCGCCGTACGGGAACGGGGGATCAGGGCGCTCATCCTCTCTCCGTACCCCGGGGATCCGGACGTGGTCACCGAGTTCAGGGAGATAATCGAGGCGGTCGAGGACGAGGGGCTCTCCCCCGGCCCCCCCGCTTCACCCTTCCCCGTGCCCCCGCGCTGGGTCGGGATCGCGTTCCACCTCGGCGTGAGCGCGCTCTTTCTCCTCCTGTTCCTCGAACTCCTTCCCCAGCTCCCGTTGGCCGGGCTGTTGTTCGCGGGCGGGATCGCTGCACTTGCGTTCGGGATACGGGATGTTCCCTTGCGCCAGGTCGACGCGTTTCTGCTCGCCGCGGGCGCGCCGGTGTACGTGAGTATGTTGCTGCGCCCCCGTGGAGGGTTCCGTGGCGGAATCGGTTATCTCCTCGCCTTCTCGGGGATGGGGATCGCTTTCGCCGGTCTGCTCGCCGCGATCCTTGCGCATCCCGCGTTCATGCTCAAGATCCATCAGTTCCGCGGGGTGAAGGCCGCCCTCCTTCTCCCTCCCTTGGCCGCGGTCGTCCTCTATCTTCGGAGACGGAGGGTCAGCCTGCGGGAGCTGATCGTGCCGGGGAACGAGCCGCGGATATGGCCCCTCCTCCGAGTAGGGGGGATCCTGCTCGGACTCGCCGGGGCCTGGTTCATCCTCGTCCGCAGCGGGAACGCGCCGGGACTCACGAGCTCGCTGGAGACGGAGACGCGCGGGCTGTTGGAGCGGCTCCTGTTCGCCCGGCCGCGGTTCAAGGAGTTTCTCATCGGCCATCCGGCGCTGCTCATGTTCGGGACGAAGGCCGGGAGCCCGTTTCTGCGGGCCGGCTACCTCTTCTTCGGGATGTTCGGGCAGGCCTCGATCCTGAACAGCTTCTCCCACGCCCACACCCCGCTTCTCCTCTCCCTCCTTCGGACGGTGAACGGCCTCGGGATCGGGATTCTGTTCGGAGTAGCCCTGTACGGCGTGGTCTCCCTCTTCGGGATCCTGCGCAGGAGACCGATGAAGCGCTAGATCCGCCAGTCCTCAATGCGCGGGTCGTCGGGGGAGAGCGGCGCAGCCGTCAACGTCTCCACCGCGTCGTCCTTCCGCACCTCGAAGGAGATCGGGGCGTCCCCGGACCGGTCGCAGTAGCGGGCGGCGAGCGCGGCGGCGAGGAGGAGTTCTTCCCGCCCGGGGCTCCCTTCGATTAGGGTGGTGGGGC
>JAJRTG010000012.1 GCA_024278395.1 Fidelibacterota bacterium
GATATCAATCAAGCTGGTCCCGATGCTCCCAGCCCCAACCACTATCATGTACAAATCAATCCCTCCTCAAGCCAAAATTATGATAGCACAGATGAGATCGATGGTCAACGGAGCCAACTCCCCGTTTGTCCCCCCTTGCTTTCGGAGCGTCGCCCTGGACTTCGTGAGCCGACGCAAGCACCTCGGAGGGATGCCGGGCAGCGGCAAGGCCTATCAACCGTTGACAGAGAAGAGCCCCGTTGGATAGAAAAGGAGCCCAGCCTGAGCTGGGCCCCACCCTGGCGCGCTGGGAGATGGTCGGTTACTTCTTCCCTTTCTTGCCGGTCCCCCCGTGCTTGTGCCCCGATCCGTGGGAGGCTCCTTCGTCCTCGTCTTCGTCCGTGGTGGTGGGAGGCGAGGCCTCTATCTCCTCGTCATCGTCGGCGGGGGGCTGATTGCCCCACTCCGGCCCCTCGTCCCTCGGCTGCTTCTTGTCCATAGCAGGAGGAATGATGACTTGCATATCCCCACCCGTATCGCTGGGGGGCTGGTGTCCCCATTCCGGTTTGTCTTCCGGTTGCTTCTTGTCCGCATGATTGGGGATGAACGTTTCCGCGTCCTCCCCCTTGTCGCCGGGAAGCTGGTCCAGCGCCGGCTCGTTCTCTGCCCGGTCCATGACCGCTTTCATCGACGGTGTTTCCTCTTCATCGTTGGAATTGGATAGCCCTTGAGACGCATCCTCATTCATCCCGTGCCGGACGGCCTCTATGATCTCTTCCGGTCTTTCTCCCGGCATGGCCCTGTCGAGATGCTGCAATGCCTTGTCAAGTATGTCTTCCGCCGGGGTCCATGCGGTTGCCAGCTCCGCGAGTTGAGTGACCAGATCGGTCAACTCTTCAGGGGTGTAACCGGCTGCCTGCCCATAGGCGAGGAGTTCGTGAAGCTTCTCTCCATACGCCCCCCGATCGAGCATCTCGGTCAGGCCGAGCGCGAGCTGCAGGGCCTCCTCTACTCTGGATTGATCCCACTGCGCCGTCCACGCCAGGACCTCCCCGAGGAGATCCGGATCCAGTTTGATGGACCGGTGCTGTCGGAGCTGTTCTTGCAGCTCTTCCTTGAGGCGCTCTTTAACTCGTTCGCAGAGGACCTGCGAGGAGGTCTGTAGCTGTTCTGCTTTTGCGCAGGCCTGATCCAGTGCAAGGAAGAGCTGGTCCGGCGTTGTAATCTCAACAGGCGTGGCCCAAGCCCCTAATCCCAAAGAGAGGACCGTTCCCAAAACCATGATTGCGCCCAACATCCATTTCGGCATGATCTACCTCCTTCCTTTCCGGGCTCAACGAGAAATCATCGTGCTCGGTGCATCCGTAACAATTATATTCTATCACGAAATAGAACGCCCGTCAAGCAACGGATTTGTACACTGGAGCGGTTCGCAGAAGAGGCAGGCGGGCCGCGTTACGTTATTCACTCACGTGGAATAGTGCCGATAATTGTCGGGAGATGTTGTAAAGCAGGGGCAAAAAGTTGCCTGGCACCTTTTTCGACCTTATCGGCCTCGGGGCCGGCTCCACCCCCACCGGTGACGACGTCCTCGTCGGGATCCTTGCCGGGATGTCCCTCTTCGAAGGCATCGACCCCCAAGCGGACGAGGTCCTAGCACGACTCCGCACTGGGATTAAGAAGATCGCCCGCACCCCTCCGCACAGATGCTCCTCTTCGCGTGCGATCGATCCCTCCCCGAGCCGCTCTTCGCGCTGCTGGAAGGCCTTACTCTTCCGCGGGCGTTTCAGAGGCCGACCTCCTGGAAGGGGCCGAGCGCGTCGCTCAGCTAGGCCATCACTCCGGAATTGCCATCCTCTCAGGCTTGCCAGAATCTCTGAGCGCTCACAAAATGCTGGATTGCAAGACCCGACACCATTTTTCCAAAATGCAATGGTACACCCCAAATTTGCGCTTTTTATAGCCCTTGGTTCCCCCGAAGCAGTCTTTGAACAACAGCCTCGATTTCGTCAACGCGTAGCTCGTCAAACTCTCCGTGGGGCCGAATGCACCGAAACGCAGCCCACGCTTCGTCCATGGCCGCGATAGTTCCGTCCGGGGCAATGATGATCAATCCATAGGTTCTTCGATACAAGGAGGTTAAGGCCGGATCCACAACGTAGTAAATTCCTGTCGACGGCAATGTATTCAGCTCTTCACGTGCCACCTTGCCAGGAACAACCGCGATCATGGTAACGGATCTCAATGAACGGAGCACGTTATAAATGGAGACCAGGCGCTTCAAGAAATGCTTGTTCGTTACGCACGTATCGCATGCCCCCCCAGCCAGAGTTGGAAGAAAGTATAATACGACCGCTTGGCCTTTGAACATCGAGAGATCCAGTCGCTCGCCTGAAATGGAGATCGTACTGAATGCCGGGGCCAATTCCCCCCTTGCAATCCGGGGCCGCGCTGGTGCAGATCCTATCTCCTCAAGTGAAAGCGTCTCACCCCAAGCTGACACAGAGGTGATCCTGTATCTTGTTGTGCCAATCTGAACGTCTTCTCCAGGGCCGAAAACTTCATGGGATCCTGGCAGCGAATCGATCCGTCCGTCGAAGTCCCCATCCACCGCAACAACTAGGTGTGACACGTCATACGTTCCATTGGAGAGCAGGCTCGTTATCGCGATGGGAACGGATATTCCCTCCAGTTTCAATATCCCCCTGCGCTGGCAGAATCCCGAGTAGCCAACGATATAGTCATCCAACTCGTACGAATACAATGCGGTAATATTAATGTGCAACTGTGACCGCACGACCGAGTCTCCGTTCTGGTACTCGCCAACAACGGTTACAAACCAAGTGTACGATCTGCTGTCGATCTGTTCTCGGGATGTAACAATGTCATTATCTACAAGGTTCTCGTTGTTATCGGCGTCAACGACAATTTGCGGAGTCGCACCTTGAAGGAACGCAAACGAAATGCCCGGATCTTCAGACGTTCCTATTGGCATTAGCCCGAATCTAATTTGATAAGCACTGTTGCTTGCCCATTCTCGCCATCCTGCAAGCGGCTCAACAGGCTCGTCCGTGAGAAGAACAGTTTCAACAGCTATTCCAGCGCTCAGGAGAGGCCAGGGAATCATCTCATTGAGAACCACGGTTTCACCAACAGCGGTCCAACCGGCCAAGAATGCTACGGCAATAAAGATAACTATAGTTCGGTACATGCGCAGTACCCGTCGTTCCAACCATTGCCCGCGAAGATTACATTTATCCAGCATGACGTCTGGGTGTATACTCTTCCTGAACCATTCTTTGAGTTCGAGCAATACGTCGTACTTATCCAAAGATGAACGACCGTGCAATCGCCGACGGCTGATATGCTGATTGGTAGATCATGCCGACCTTGTTCGTCATATCCGTACCGCTCATATGACGCTTTGGTCCAGCACTTCCAGCCCGTATCCCATTGGTCACAGTTCCCAAGGCAGTAAACTAGAGAGCATCCAGAATCGAACATGCTCTCAGTGTAGAATTGGTCTAATGGCATGAATAGAGGTAGGCGTCGGCCAGTCGAACCTAGAGGATCGATGCGTTCCGCAACAGTATTTACACCTAATACAAAGGTAGCGACAACCAGTAACGCTACAACCCTAACCCATTTTTTTTCATAATGTGTACCACCCCCTTAATTTACATAAGTATACATTATAATTCTAAGTTTGTCAAGAAACGAAGTGCCTCATTGAAATGGTTACCGAAAGATGGCAGGATGCCTCAAAAAAATTGGGTCACGTTCTGTCAAGTGGTATATATGTGCAGTAGTCACGACTTGATCTGACAGAGTGACCTAGAAAAGAGGTGGTCACGGCGTATCCTTTCCGGGAAGCAAAAACAACCAGAAAGGAGAGATAACACCATGACCACCGCAGAGAAGCTTATCAAATCCAAGATGAACTTGCTAGACCTAGCGGCATATCTGAAGAACGTATCAGAGGCATGTCGAGTAATGGGCTACAGCCGGGACACGTTCTACCGGGTGAAGAAGGCATATGAGGAAGGCGGAATGGAGGCTCTGAAGGAGAAGAGCCTCCGCAAGCCAAACATCAAGAACCGAGTGAGTGAGGAGGTGGAAGGAGCGGTTGTTGCGTTTACGCTGGAGGAGCCAGCGTTTGGGCAGAAGCGGGCGTCGGACACACTGCGCCAGCGAGGCGTGTTCATCTCGCTGGCTGGAGTGCGGTGTGTATGGCTGCGGCACGGGTTGGAGACGTTCGCCAAGCGTCTAAAGCGATGGTCTGCGGGTACTGCGCATTCTTACTGATCGGGGAACGGAGTACTGTGAGAGGGTGGACAAGCACGACTACCAGCTCTATCTGACACTAAACGACATTGACCACACGAAGACCAAGGCGAAAAGTCCGCAGACCAATGAGATTTGCGAGCGGTTCCACAAGACGATCTTAGATGAATTCTATCGGGTGGCGTTCCGCAAGAAGATCTACCGCAGCTTGGAAGAGCTACAGAAGGATCTTGACCACCGGCTGGAGCGCTACAACAACGCGCGAGTGCACCAAGGAAAGCGATGTCAGGGCCGAACGCCAATGGAGACGTTTCGGGAGAACGAAGAGTTGGCGAAGGAGAAAATCTGGGCTATGATGAAGGAGGATCGTCTGACAGCTACGGCTTAGCCAGACACCAGCCCCGGGAAGGGCGACTGTCAGATTAAGTGTTGGTCACTACAGATAATTCTCACTACCCGCAGGTTGAACGGGCCAAACCCATGCTTCATTTTGACTAAAGAGCCAATTAGAGCAACCGCTCCAAATACAGCAATTATCCACATTAGCTGTTGTGCCATCACGCTCCCTCCCGATTCATTTGTCTCAATCTAACAATGTTTATTATACAATTCCACAACATAGATGTCATGTCAAAGAACAGCAAACGACATCTCTATCCTATCATATCTCTTATGATATCGAGCGCACCACTGGAGGCCAACTCTTACTTCATGCCCTCCTCGACAACGCGGATTCCCTCGCTGGTCAGACCGTACAGCTATAGATTAGTTGATCAATCTGTTTGTCGGTGGACAACGTCCTTGTACGCCTCGGCATAGCCCTGCTCGTTATCGATATCCCAGCCGAGGGCCTTAAAGAATGGATCGATGAATTCCAACCTGACTTGGGCTTCGTTACACTCGTTGGAGCGATAGGCGTCGCGGTTACTTTCAAACCGCTCGACCAGCTCGACGACTTCTTGAGGAGCGTGTAGTCTTGGCTCGCTTGCGTTATCTTCCATATGTGATGATTAGTTTATAACGTTACACATTCCCAGACAAGTGAAGGCAAGGTTGGGGGATTGTGGTCTTCCGGCGCCGGGCTATTGGGATCCCACCGCGACCCCGGCCCCGGTCGGAGCGTAACGCAGGACCGCCTTGGGGAAGGCGGTGATCGAGACGTACAGCCAGATCTGGCCGGTCTCTTGCTCGACCCCGACCCGCAGGCAGCGGTAGAACTCGTAGAAGACGCCGATCCCCGGGTTCAGGATGGTGTCGACCCCGCTCTTGTACCGGCCGCTCAGGGTAAGTCCCCATCCCGCTTCAGTGCCGAGCTCGGCGGCGAACGTCAGGTTTAATCCGGTTTCCGCGCTGAACGCGCCGGAGAGGGAGAGCTTGTCCCGGGCGTGGCCCGTTTTGAGAGAGAACGTCGCCTTGCCGAAGCGTTCATCCGCGGGGGAATAGGGGATGCGGAACGAAGCCGCCGCTTCGCTCCCCTTCCACACGCCGGAGAGCGTCACTTTCTTGAGCTGGGCTGAGTTGAGCTCGTAGTCCAAAACAAGGGAGAACGGAGGCCAGCCGAGGTTGACTATCACCGGATCGAACGCGGGCTCGGTGAAGTCAAATCCGCTTCGTATGCTGACCGAAGGTTCACCTTCCCCGCCAAGGGACAAGGCGAGATGGTTCGTCGTCTCGATCCGGTCGAATGTGAACGGGCTCTTCCCCTGCACCAGCCGATAGGTGTAGGAGAGGCTCATCCCAGGGGCGGAGAGGGTGGTGGAGAGGAACGCGGACGTCCGCTCTTCGCTTCCGTTAACCGATTCGTAGCGGGTGATCTCGATCCCTACCCGCGGGGAGACTTCAAACGTCGCAAGGCTGATGGGCTCGGGAAGTTCGGCGGTCAGGGTCCCGTCCGCCCGCAGTGAGGCCGCCGCCGGAGCCTCTTCGTCCCATTCCTTGAACCAACCCGCCGACAGCCCGGCGGTCAAGGAGAATGGTCCGGCCGGGATCCCGGACCGGGAGAGCGAGATCTCGGGCAGGCATTCCACCGTGCGCTTCGCGGTCTCCGTCTTGGTCTCCTTCCGGGAGGCGGAGAGCCGGAACGTCCAGTCCTTCAGGGATCGGTCCAGGGAGAAGGAATAGGTGAGGTCGGTCTTGTCTCCGAGCTTCCTGTAGCTGACGCTCCCGGTGGCGGTTCCCCCTCCGGGGAGTTCGATCGTGGGGACCAGTGAGATCTCGGTCACCGGCTCGCCGACCCGGGCGGGGAAGAAGTAGAGGCGCGCCCTCCCGGAGAGCCCGGCGAACGCGTAGTGCAGGACCGCGCCCAGGCCTATCTCGTGGAAGCGGTTGAAGTAGTCGAACAGGATCGCCCCGTAGTTCTCCCGGTCGATGTAGAAGGGGATGTTCCACTTGAGGAAGTAGCCGTGCAGCGCGCTCCGTCCGAACGCGGGGAAGAGCGGGCTCTCCATGGTCTCTTGCAGCGGTTGGACGTAGATGGGGAGCCAGAATACCGGTATCCCGAACGAATAGACGGAGATGTTGAACGCCACGATGAGCCGGTTCGGGTAGAGGATGAGGGTCCCGGTCTTGATCGAGTAGGGCTGCGCTTCCAGGATCCCGCCGCAGCAGTCGCAGGTCGATAGTTTTCCCTCGTTTATCTCGATCGATTCCACCTCGCCGCTTTCGGCGAACGCGATCTTCCCCTCCTTCCCGCGGTAGAGGAGTAGGTGCGCCTCCCCCTTGGAGTTCGTGAATCCACTCTTGCCTTGGAAGTCCCGCGCGCTCGCCGCGGCGGTGGCGAGCCCGTCTCCCTGGGGGGTGAGCACGGCGGAGATCTCGTCGCCGGCGAGCTCGAAGTCGTCGCCGACCTTAATCGATACCGATCCCTGCGCGGAGAGCCGCCAGGTCCCGTCTTCATCCTTGTCGAGCCGCACCCGGTCGGCGGAGAGATCGGTCTTTTCGTAGGTGAGCCGGACCGCTCCGGTCGCCTCCACGTGAGTCTTGTCCGAGGAGATGAAGAGTTTGTCGCAGCTGATCGATACGGGAAGCTCCTCCCCGAAGGCACCGATCCCGAGGAGGATGATCGCCAGGAACGGAAGGATCAGCTTAAACCACCGTTGCCAGTCTCCGGAGTGCAGCCGGTCGAGCCGCAGGAAGAGGAGGAGGCCCACCAGCCCGAAGACGAGATCCGGGATCCAGGCCGAGATCGCCGGGGAGATGATCCCCCGTTTCCCCAGGGTCTGGGTCCAGAGGAGCGTCCCCTGGAACAGCCCGACGAGGAGGAACCCGATCACGATCCCCACCGCCCGACTGCGCCAGGCGAACAGGAGGCTCGTCGCCCCGCCGAACAGGACGAACACCACGGCGGCGAGCGGGATCGCCGCCTTGAGGTGGCACTCGACGATCAGTTCATCGGCGGAAAGTCCGCTCTTCTTCAGCATCTCGATCCGCTGGCGCAGCTCCCCTATCCCCATCTCCGCCGGGGTGCGGGACGAGAACAGGGAACCGATCCCTTCACTCCCCGTGGTTATCTTGAGGTTGTCGAACTTTCCGTTGTAGATCAGGACACCGTCCGAATCGTAGCCGTAGACGCGCCCGTCCGTGAGGTCCCAGGTCTCGTTCTCCCACCGCCCCTTCTTGGCGGTGAGGATCGTCACCGCCGCCTTCGCCTCCGGGAAGAGCTTCCCCTGCGTGTCGTAGACCAAGACGTCGTGGAGGCTCTTGTCCTTCTCATCGTAGCGGCGGACGTAGAAGAACTCTCCCTGCGGCCCCTTGAAGAAGGTGTTCGCCCGGATGTGGGGGGTCCCCTCCCGGAAGATGATCCTCCGCAGGCTGATCTGATAGGCGCGTTCCGCCGGCGGCACCGCCCAGTTGTAGAGGGCGAAGTCACCCAGCCCGAGGATAAAGGCGGCGATGACCAGGGGGAGGAGTATGCGGCGGAGCGAGATCCCGCTCGTCTCGAGGGCCATGATCTCGCGGTCGTGCACAAGCCGGCCGAGCCCGAGGAAGGTGGCGAAGAGCCCGCTCACCGGGAGGGCGAGGACGAGCATGGTCGGGGTCTTGAGGACGAGGAGGCGGAGCATGGCCGGGATCCCGACTCCCCTGTCGACCATCAGCCCGGAGAGGGAGAGGATCAGGTTGAGGAGGATGAACAGGAACAGCCCGCCGACGGAGACGAGGAACGGGCCGATCATCTCTCTGAGCACATAGCGATCGAAGCGGCGCATGATCATGGGGGGATGATACCGAAAAAAATCCGTGTGTGGCCAATTTTCTCGCGATTGACTGGATTTGCCCGGTCAGGTATAGTGGAACCATGGGAAAGCGATTGTACGTGGAGACCTGGGGCTGTCAGATGAACATCCATCAGTCGGAGCGGATCGTCGGCCTGCTCAAGGAGGAGGGGTATATCCCGACCGACGACATCTCCGCGGCCGACCTCGTGATCTTCAACACGTGCGCCGTCCGCCAGAAGGCGGAGGAGAAGGTGTACGGGAGGATCGGCGAGGTGATGGAGATCAAACGCCGCCGTCCGGTCCTGTTCGGGCTCGGGGGCTGCATCGCCCAGGTGCGAAAGGAGGAGCTGCTGCGCCGGTTCCCTGTGATCGACTTCCTGTTCGGAACGAGCGACCTGCGGGCCCTGCCGGGGATCGTCGCTTCGCTCTCCGCCGACGGCGGCAGGGTCGTCCATACCCCGCGGCCCATTGGGACGGAGGAGATGCCGGTCGCCCGGAGGAGCCCGGTGAGCGCGATGGTCACGATCACCGAGGGCTGTTCCAACGGCTGCTCATATTGTATCGTGCCGTACGCGCGCGGCCCGCTGCGCAGCCGCCCGCCGGAGCTGATCCTGCGGGAGATCGAGGAGGCGCTATCCTCCGGATACAAGGAGGTATTGCTCCTCGGACAGAACGTCGATTCCTACGGGCGGGACCGCCCGGAATATGGGGATTTCGCGGCCCTGCTCGAGCGGGTGGCGCGGCTCGGGGTTCCGCGGATCAGGTTTACGAGTTCGCATCCCCGGGATATGACCGATGGGGTCCTCGAGGCGATCGCTTCCCACAAGAACATCTGCAGGCACATCCACCTCGCCGCCCAATCGGGGAGCGATCGGATCCTGCGGGAGATGAACCGCGGCTACACGGCCGGGGATTTCCTCGGGATCGTGCACCGGGCGCGGGCTCTGATCCCGGGGATCAACGTCACGACCGACCTCATCGTTGGCTACCCCGGGGAGACGGACGCGGACTTCCGGAGGACCTTGGAGCTGATCGAGGAGGCGCGCTTCGGGACGATCTTCGTCGCCAAGTACTCCCCCCGGCCGGGGACGCGCAGCGCGCGGCTTTCCGACGACGTCCCGGCGGAGGTGAAGGACGCCCGGCTGCAGGAGGTCCTCTCCCTGGCCCGGAGGATCGGCCTCTCCTTGAACGAAGGCTTCATCGGGAAGGATGTCGAAGTGCTCGTGGAGGGACGCAACCGGGACGGTAAGTGGTACGGACGGACGGATGACCACCGCACTGTGATCATCTCCAGGGGAAAGGTGCGGCTTGGGGAGTTCGTCTCCGTCCACATAACCGGGGCCTCCGCATCAGGGCTCTCGGGGGAGCCCCTCGTTCCGGCAGAAGTGAAGGGGGAATGATGATCATAACGGTGACGCTCAACCCGGCGATCGACAAGATCTACTGGGTCGATCGGTTGCGGATCGGGCAGGAGGCGCAGGAGGAATTCCTCACCCGCGCGGTGCGCAGTCAGACCTCCGCCGGAGGCAAGGGGGTGAACATCTCCATCTTCCTCGCCCGGTTGGGGGTTGAGAACGTGGCGATGGGGTTCGTGGGCGGACACACCGGGCACGTGGTGGTGCGCGACCTGCGCGACGAGGGGGTAACGACCAACTTCGTATGGGTGGAGGGGGAGACGCGGACGAACGTCACCATCCTCGAGCGCGGCCGCGAGTTCATCCCGATAATGGTGGACGAGGAAGGACAGGCGGTCTCCCAGATTGAGCTCGAGCGGTTCCTGCGCCGGTACAAGCGGATGCTCCCCCGCGCAAGCTGGGTCGTCCTCGCCGGGAGCCTCCCCCCGGGGGTGGATCCCGACATCTACCGCGTCCTCGCCGCGCAGGCGAAGGAGGCGGGGGTGAAGGTGGCGGTGATGGCGGGCGGCCATCCGCTGACGCGCGTCCTTTCCGCGGCACCGGATCTTGTCAAACCGGATACGCGCGAGCACCTGGCGATGGAGAGAGCACCCCTGACGACACGGGACAAGATCATCGCTGCTGGGAGGAAGGTCGTGGCGCAGGGGGTGGGGATGGTCATCATCTCTCATGAGGTAATAGGCGATCTCGTGATAATCAAGGATAGTATCTGGGACATCGAGTCGCGGGTTCCGGCGACTCAATTCAAGAACCTCGTGGGGGCGGATGACGCCCTTGTGGGCGGAATCCTCTACAAGCTCTACACCGGAGCTCCCATTGAGGAGGCGCTTCGCTTCGGGATGGCGGCGGGGATCGCCAGCGCGGAGAGCGAGGAGAAGCTCTGCAAGGATGTGCAGGAGATCATGCGCGAGATGGAGCACATCGCCTTGATGCCGATAGGGGGGGACGATGCGGGTGAGTGAGATCATGACCAAGGACCTGACGGCGGTGGAGAAGGACATCCCGGTGCGAGAGCTGATCTTCATCCTGAACTCCGCCGAGATGCCGGATATGCCGGTCGTCGACGACAACGGTGTTCTCATCGGAGTCATCTCCGAGAAGGACCTGATCAAGGCCGCGCTCCCCGGCTATTTCGAGATGCTGCACAGCACCTCCTTCATCCCCGACCTTAACCAGCTCTCCAAGAAACTGGCGAAGATCGCGAACGATCCGATCGAGAAGTACATGAAGCGGGACGTGATATCTATATCGCTCGACGACGACGACCTGCAGGCGGCGGATCTCCTCATCCGGAAGAACCTGAAGAGCCTTCCGGTGGTGGATAAGGACGGGCGGTTGGCCGGGGTGGTGCGGCGGATCGATCTGCTCCGCAACCTCCTGTAGGTTGAGGATGAATCTCCCCTGGGAAGCCCTGGGTCTGCGACGCTTCCTTGTTCTGGACGACGGTGAGCGGATCTGTTACGAGGGCGGCGAGCCGCGGCCGCAGGCGGATTGCGGCGACTGTCCGCGTGTCTCCTACGGGGGCGGCGATGCGGGAACGATCGATCTGGAGCTCCTCGCCCGCGTTCTGCTCCCCACCCTGTCCGACCACAGCCTGGACGGCCTGCGCGCGCGCTTCTCCCTTCCGGAGGGAAACGGGGAACGGATCGCCGGGCTTCTCGCCGCCCTGGTCATGGAGGGACTGACCATCTCGCCGCAGCTCTTGTCCGTTCTGGGGGGGCTCCTGCCCGGGGCGACCGGGGAGCTCCTGGCGCGCTTGGCCCCGCTGGCGGATGAGGCTGAGCCGGCCGTCCCGCAGCAACGGGAGCGCGTTGCCCCGCCGCGCGTCTCGGCGACGGAGGCCCTCTCCCGCGACGGGGCGGTTGGGAAGGGGCTCGCGGCGTTCGAGGACCGTCCCGGGCAGCTTGAGATGGCGCGGCTTGTGGAAGAGACGTTCTCCTCCGGGGGGAAGCTCGTCGTCGAGGCGGGACCGGGCACGGGGAAGACGTTCGCCTACCTCGTTCCCGCGTTGATCCACCTGCGCGACCATCCCGGGGCGCGGGTCGTGGTCTCCACCCGCACTAAGCAGCTGCAGGAGCAGGTGTACGGGAAGGATATCCCGTTTTTGACGGAGCGGATCGCCCCCGGGGTCAAGTCCGCCCTCCTCAAGGGGAGGGAGAACTACCTGTGCCTGCGGCAGTGGGAGCGGGTCTTCCCCGAGGTGACCGAGGGATTGGATCGCGATCTCCTTATCCCCCTCGCCTACCTCGCCGGATGGCTCTTTCGCACCGAGACAGGGGACATAGAGGAGAACCACGCCTTCCTCGGGGATCCCAAATGGCGGGAGCTGTGGCCCCGCCTCTCCGATAGTCCCCACCGGTGCCCCGGGCCGATCTGCCCGCTCTACGACGACTGCTTCTCGGCCGCCGCCCGCCGCCGCGCCCGGGAGGCGGACCTGGTGGTGGTGAACCACTCGCTCCTCTTCGCCGACCTCAAGGCGGACCGGGGGATCCTGGGCGATTACGACTACCTGATCGTCGATGAGGCGCATGCCCTGGAAGGAACGGCACGCGATGCCTTCACCTCCAGCTTGGCCCCGTCCACCCTGGATCGGTTCCTGTGGGAGATCCACCACCTGCGCGGCCGCCGGGAGGGGGGATGGATCGCCCGCCTCCCCATGCCGTCCGATGATCCCCGACTCGTCTCCCTGCGTGAGACTCTCGGAGGGTTGCGCACGGCGAACCTGCGCCTCTTCTCCCGCTTGGGGGAGGAGCTCCCTTCCGGGCTTCGGGGGTTCCTCCCCCCGCTCGATCCCTTCCTCCCCCAGGTGGAGCGGATCATCAACCTCCTTTCCCGGTTGAAGGGGGAGGTCGAGGGGGTGGGGGAGGCGCTTGAAGAGGGGACGCCGGAGGTGGGCCGGGAGGCGGAACGCCTTTCCGGTGCGATCGATGGTATCTCCGCCCTCTACGAAACGCTCTTCTCCCCCCCGCAGGACGGGTATGTCCACTGGTACGAGCGGAGGAAGGCAGGCGAGGTGACGCTCTACGCCTCCCCCCTTGAGGTGAATGCGCTCCTCGCTGAATCCCTGTACCCGCGGGTGAAGGGAATCGTGCTCACCTCCGCCACTCTCTCCTCCGGGGAGGGGTTCTCGTACCTTGAACGGGCGTTGGGGCTCGATTCATCTCCGGAGGATGTGCGCTACGCGGTTGTGGAAAGTCCCTTCTCCTACCGGGAGAGGATGCGTGTCTACCTCCCGCGGTTCCTCCCCCCGGTGGACGGGGATGGGGATGCCTACGCGGTGATGCTCTCCGAGCTCATCGAGCGGCTCACGCCGCTGCAGCGGAAGGTGCTCGTCCTCTTCACCTCCTACCGACTTCTGCACGCGGTCCACTCCCGCGTGCAAGGGACGGTCCTGGCGCAGGGGATCGACGGGCCGCGCGGGAAGCTCATCGAGCAGTTCAAGGGGATCGAGGGGGGAGCGGTGCTGCTGGGGACGGACTCGTTCTGGGAGGGGGTCGATCTTCCGGGTAAGGACCTTGAAATCCTCGTCATCACGCGGCTTCCTTTCCCTGTACCCACCGATCCCGTCTTCACCGCGTTGGGCGTCCGATTGGCGGCGATGGGGCGGGATCCGTTCCACGAGCTCTCCCTCCCGCAGGCGATCCTCAAGCTGAGACAGGGGGTGGGGCGGTTGATCCGTACCCAGTCCGACCGCGGGGCGGTGATCATAACCGACCGCCGCATCCTGGAGAAGGGGTACGGAAAGAGGTTCCGGATGGCCCTCCCAGTCGGGTACGAGGAGCCCCCCACGCTGGAGCGGCTCGTGGATGACCTCGAGAAGTGGTTCTCGCACGGGGATTGATCCTGGAGTGTTGACTTTTCTTTGATCCACGTAGAGAATAGGAGTTGTGCGAAGCGAGGACGGTGAAGAGCATGGAGGAGCTTGCTCGGGAAGGGGAGTTCAGGGATCGATGGAAGGCGGTGTTGCGCGCGATCGACGACCGCATCCTACGCGCCTGTCTTCCCAAGAACCCCGAAGCCGTGAGCCTTGACGACGAGCAGATCACGATCTCCGTCGACAGCGAGTTCAAGAAGGAGTACTGTCTCCGCAAGCAGGAGAAGCTCGCGGAGGCGATCGCGCAGGTGATCGGCCCGCGTCGGCTGGTCATCGGTGAGCCGCCTCTGATCGAGGACGCGAAGCGGGCCGAGCCGCATCGCCCGAGCCCGAACGCCCGCATCGCCGTCCTCGGGGTCGGGGACGGCGGGGTGAACGCGATCGACCGGATGCGCGAGGAGAAGCTGCGCGGCGTGCGCCTGGTCGCCATCGACACCGACAAGCAGGTCCTGGGGATCTCCCGCGCAGATGAGACCCTGCAGTTGGGGATGGACATCACCGGCGGCCGCGGGGCGGGGGGGGACGAGGAGAAGGGGCGCAGGGCGGCGCAGGAGTCGCGCTGGGAGATTGCGGCCCTTCTCAAGGGGATGGACCTCGTCTTCGTCACCGCCGGCCTGGGGGGCGGGACTGGGACCGGAGCGGCTCCGGTGATCGCTGAGATCGCCCGCGAGAACGGAGCGCTGACAATCGCGGTGGTGACCAAGCCGTTCTCCTTCGAGGGGACCGTGCGACGGGCGCGGGCGGAAGAGGGACTCAAGCGCCTGCGCGCGGCGGCCGATGTCCTGATCGCCATCTCCAATGATCGCCTGCTGGAGACGGCGGCGAAGGGGCTGGCGATGACCAAGGCGTTCGAGCTCGCTGATGGGATCCTACATCAGGGAGTGCGCGGGATCTCCGACCTCGTCACGGTGCGCGGGCTGGTGAACCTCGACTTCGCCGACATCCGGAACGTCCTCGCCGGAGCGGGCGAGGCGATGATGGGGATGGGCGAGGCGAGTGGGGATGGGCGCGCCCTCGCCGCCGCCAAGCTGGCGAGCACCAACCCCCTTCTGGAGGGTGGGTCGATCCGGGGAGCGCGTCGGATGATCATGAACGTCACCGCGGGGGCTGACCTGACCTTGAGTGAGGTGACCACCGCCGCGGACTTTATCCGCCGGGTCGCCGCCACCGAGTGCGACCTCGTCTTCGGCGCGGTGATCGACGAGAGCCTGACCGGGGTGATCAAGATCACGGTGATCGCCGCGGATTTTCAGGCACCGCAGGAGGTGGAGAAGCAACTACGCCCTCCGAAGCGGGTGCGGATCAGGCCCGACGAGAATCTCGACGTCCCCACCTTCCTCCGCCGCCGTCAGGAGGCGTCCGAGGAGGAGTCCTCCCCCTGACCGGGGTGAGCAGAGGGAGCAATGTGCAAGAATAGCTTCTCTCCCGACATCTACCGCTACCTCGTCGAGGGCGCCCCTGTCGGGATCGTCCTCGTCCGGGCCGGGAAGGTCGCCTTCATCAACCGGTCCGGAGCCGCGCTGCTTGGAGTGGCTCCTGATGCGATAGTCGGACGCGAATTCATCGATTTTGTGCAGCCGCACGACCGGGAGCTCTTCCTCGGAGAGCGGCTGAAGGTGGGCTGGGAGGAGGTCGAGTTCATCCCGGTGGGCGGGAGAAGGGTCATCCTCGGAGTGCGGGTGAGCGAGATCGAGTACGAGGACAACCCCGCCACCCTTGTTATCCTGCACGGCCTGGGGGACGAGAGGCCGTTTGCACTGGAGAGCGCGATCCGCTACAAGACGCTGGTTGAGAAGCTCGCTGATGTTGTTTTCGTCATCGACCTCAAGGGGAGGCTCGTCTTCCTCAACAAGGGGTTCACACGCACGACCGGGTATCCCCGCTCGGAGTGGATCGGTCGTAAGTTTACCGAGATCGTCGCCCCGGAGTACGTGGAATTGACCCTCGGTCGCTTCCGGCAGGGACCGCCTCCGGGCGATGGTGTTTCCCAGTACGAGATCGAGATCATCGGGCGGGGAGGGAAGAGGATCCCCGTTGAAATAAGGGTTACATCCCTTTCCAGTGCCGAAGGGGAGGAGATCGGGAGGATAGGGATAGCGCGTGACGTGAGCGAACGGCACAGGTTCGAGGAGGCGCTCAGGAGGAAGAACGAGGAACTGGAAAGGATCCTGAACACGATGGGGGAGGGGGTCGTCGTCCTTGACCACCGACACCGGATGGTGAGCTTGAACAGGAAGGCGCGCGAGCTGTTCGGGTACGAGCCCGAGGAGATAATCGGTAAGGACTACACCTTCTGGTGTCATCCCGATTCCTTCGACACTCTCAGGACGAAGCTCTCCGAACGGGAGAAGGGGAAGAACGGGACGTATACGGCACGGTTCCTCTGTAAAGGGGGAGGATCGTTCCACGCCCACGTCACGGCGGTGCCGATATTCGATGAATCCGGGAGGTTTCAGGGCTCGATCGGGTGTCTCCAGGACATCACCCAGGAGTTGGAGCTCTTCCGGAGGGTGGAGGAGCTGAATGAGTTCAACCGGCGGCTCATCGAGCTTGCGGACGTGTGGATCAACGTTGTCGACTCGGAGGGGAAGATCCTGCTTTGGAACAGAGAGGCGGAGCGGATAAGCGGTTACTTGCGCGAGGAGGTGGAGGGGCACGCCAAGATCTGGGAGTGGCTGTATCCCGATCCCGAGTACCGGCGGGAGGTGTGGGAGGCGCAGCAGCGGATGCGGCTGGATGATGCGGCGACGCGGAGGGCGGAGAGGACGATCCTCACCAGGTCGGGCGAGAGGCGGATCATCTCCTGGCACGGGCGTCCCCTCCACCTCTCCGACGGCCGTGACGGTTGGTTGATCGTCGGGCACGACGTCACGGAGGAGCGGAGGCGGGAGATAAGACTGCGCGAGTACGCGGCTGAGATAGAGAGGCTGAGTCAGGAGCGCAACAGGCTCTTCTCAATGGCGGCGCACGAATTGCGCACCCCCCTCACGGTCATCCGTGGATTCATCGACCTGATCCAGCATGC
>JAJRTG010000140.1 GCA_024278395.1 Fidelibacterota bacterium
AACCCTGGGCAGCTCGACCAGCTTCGATCTCTTCCCCACACCGGGCGGGAATGAGGTGCTGTGGTTGGAATACTCGTTTGGAATGCTCACCCTCGGGAGTGAGTTCTATTTTACAATCCTCCCTCTCGGGCTTGATTCGATCGATGCCTATGCGGACGCCGATTTGTTCGATATCAAAAGCGACGACGGTCTGATGAGCTCCTCCGGTCAGCTCAAGCTGTGGGTCGGGATCGTCCCGAGCTTCTCAGCCAATCTCACCGGGACGCTCTCGTTCGGGGTCGGGCCTCTATCCCTCAAGAGCACGACGGTGATCGATCTCCTTCCGTTCGGGTTCTCATCGCAGGGGATCTCCGCCACGCTCGAACTGTTCGACACATCGCTCGGGGACAACGGTCCGAGCTTCAGCGGGGATCTCGGCGGAGCCTTCACCCTCTATCCCACGTTCTCCGGGAGCGCCTGGATCAGCCTCACCGCGAGCATGGACGGGATAACGTTCACGAGCAAGACGACGTTCGTCATCGTACCGTTCGGGTTCGGCTCGCAGTACATAAAGGCGGCATTCGACTTCGACCCGTTCTCGTTCTATGTCTCCGCCACGTTCACCACGGGAGATCCGCAGGCGGAGGCGGGGTTCTCCTATTCCTTCCCCTAAGATATAAGACACCCACAACAACCACTAGCACGAAGGAGGCCCTACGGGGCCTCTTTCGTTTCTCGTTGTCGCATCCGCACGGTGCGGAGTCGATTGATCGCCGCGGCGATCTCATAGCGGCGCGGGCGGGCGAACGCTCCGGGGTGCCGCTCGCCGCGGCGGAACGGATCGAGGGAGTCAAGGCCGTCGGTGTCGAGGAACCGATCCAGCCGGTCGAGGACGTCGCTCAACGACGTCTTCCCGTCCATGAACCGCCGCGTGGCGAGATGGATCGCATATCCGATCGCCCTGGTCTGGCTCCGATCGACGAGCTGCTCCACGAACCGAAGCTCGATCGGATCACGGCCGTACAGGATCAAATCGAGCCCCTTGGCGTCGATCTTCACCTCGCGCCTGCCCCGCGACGGGTCGAAGCTCTCCGGAAGCGGGACCCGCGGGGTAACGCCGGTGAACGGAAACCGCGCCTCGATCCGGCGGTTCGTCGGATGCAGGCGGGAGATCTCCTTCGCCCTCTCGGTGACCGCGTGCGGGAGGTAGTCCCGCATCATGATCACGGTATCGGCGACGTCGAAGTAGTCCCCCGACCCACCCATGACGAGGATGGTCGACACCCCCAGCCGGGCGTGCAGCTCGCGCACCCGGTCGATGAACGGGGTGATCGGCTCGTCGTCGGAGTGGACGAGGGCCTGCATCCGCGCGTCACGCACCATGAAGTTGGTCGCGGACGTGTCCTCGTCAAGGAGGAGGACTTTCGCCCCGACCTCGATCGCCTCGAGGATGTTCGCCGCCTGGCTCGTGCTCCCGGAGGCGTCGTCGCTCGAGAACTCCCGTGTGTCGCGGCCGTAGGGGAGAAGACCGATGAACGGGCTGATGTCGACCCGCTCCACCCTGCGCCCGTCCTCGGCGCGGATCTTCACCGCATCGGCGCATGTGACTACGTACTCCCTCCCGTCGCCCGGGATGTGCGGGTAGACCCCGCGCTCGAGCGCCCGCAGCAGGGTCGACTTCCCGTGGTATCCGCCGCCGACGATCAGGTTCACCCCTTTCGGGATCCCCATCCCGGTGAGCTCCGCTCTTCCGTCCGGGAGGGGATGAAGGAGGGGAACGGTCACCCGAAGCTCGTCCGGGGACCGAAACCGGATCGCGCGGTCAGGAGGGAGCGGGCGGTCGCTCGCTCCCGATTCCCGCGGGAGGATCGCCCCGTCAGCGACGAACGCGACCAGCCCCAACTCGTCAAGCCTGGATCGGATGTGCTCTTGGTTCTCCACGCAGTCGACGAATCCCCTCGCCTCCGCCTGCGGGATGCTCTCCCACACCAGGCCCGCACTCACGATCTCCGGGATCTCGCGGCAGAGGATCTCCTCCGCCGCGCGTCCGAGGATGCGCCGGCCGGCGGCGGGAAGCCCGACGAACACCCGCGCCTCGACCCAGTCCGGGGAGATCCTAACCGCGGTTCGCTCCAGGACCTCCTGCCCGCCCGCGTCGATCTCCACGAGGCCGCTCTTCCCGGATCCCTTCCGACCGGAGACGACCTTCCGGATCGCCCGGGCGACCCGCCGGGCGAGGTAGTCGGCGAGCGCGATGTTCCTGACCCGGTTTGCGAACAACTCCGGCGGGAGCCTGGCGACTGAGTGGGGGATGCGCACCCGGAGCTTCGACGGCGCGGCGAAGGGATCCCCCTGCACGTGATCGATGTAGAGCGTGAACGTGCGAAAGGAGTATTCCCCTTCCAGGTCCTTGTACGCCTTGTACCCCCGCCCGTCGATGCGGGAGAGCCTCCGACGCAGGTCTGCTTCCGTGTTCATATCAACCTCCATCCAGTACGACATTCAGAAACCGCTCCACCGACCTCGCCGTCGGGTGGGCGGGGGTGTAGCCGGGATAGCCCTTTGCGATCTCGGCGTCGCGGGCGAGATCGAGATCATTCTGACGCACGCTGTAGAAGATCCCCCGCTCCCGCAGAGTCTCCGCCAGGTACTCCTGCTCAGACTGACCCGGGGTGGGGACGATCAACGCCCTCTTCCCCAGCTCGGCGAGCTCCATCAGGGTGGTGTAGCCGGAACGGCAGACAACGAGCTTCGCCCGGTTCAGCATCTCCTCCTGCCGGGCCCGGTCAAGGTAGGGGTGGATCTCGACCCCGCGCCGCACCCGGGGTGCGGTCCCACCCGGCGTCCCAAGCGCGATCACGATCCTCCCGGCGAGTCGGTCAAGCTGGGAGAGTATCCGCCTCTCAAACAGGGTCCGCTGCGGCTCCGGACCGGAGATGGTGATGAAGTAATCGATGTCCTCCGGGAGGTCCTCCCGGCGCCGCACGCTCGACAAGATCCCAAGGTAGACGAGCTTCCCCGGGGGGAGGAACCAGGTGCCGTGGCTCATGTCCCCGCTCATCCCCCCATCTTCGTCGTCCGGGATGAGGATCCGCCGCACCGGGGAGAACCAGCGGGCGAGGAACCACTCCATCACCCCCTCCATGAACCGGCTGCGCCACGGCGCGATGTAGTGAGGGCTGTGGGTGATGTAGTAGGTGGGGATATCCCTCCTTATGAGGCCGTTTCGATGGTCGGAGACGATCAGATCGAACCGCTCCCTCTGCAGGAGCCGCCCGAGGAGGCGCTTCTCCCGCTCCCAGGTCCGGATGATCCGGGGGATGTTCGCCACGGTCTTCGCGTAGAACCCAAGGCTCGTTCGCGCCACTGAGCTTGGAATGTCCGGCCAGTCGAGGTAGCGGCAGGAGCCTCCCAGCTCGGATCTAATGACGGAGAGGGCCCTCCCGGTGGAAACCACGGTGAGTTCGCATCCCCGGGCGATCAGTCCCTTCATCAGGATGAGATCACGGGTGGCGTGACCGAGCCCCCAGGAGCTCGTTCCGAACAAGACCCTCTTCGAATTGGATTGTGACATTGCTTCCCCTTTGGGTATATTGTCTGCGTATTTTAAGGAGGGAGGGACCGCGGAGGCAAGATGCTATGGAAAAGGAGTTATTAACCCTTCTGGCCTCGGGGGCGGCGGTCACCATGCCCTCTGTCCCCGCCCCGGCGATACCGTGGTGGGGGAAGGTGATCCGGCTCGGACTCGCCGTCGGTTTCCCGGTCGCCGGCCGTGTCCTGTTCGACCTCCGGGTGGCGGGGAGGGAGAACTTCACCGGAAGCCCGGGAACACTGATCGTCGCCAACCACAAAACGGACTTCGACGTCGTCCTCCTCGGACCGGTCATCTTTTGGTCAAGGCGGGGATCCGGGAGGAGGATCGCGTTCGTCGCCGCCGAGCGGATGTTCCTTCCCGGTTACATCTCCGACTACGTCCTCCACGGCCCTCGATGGCTGCAGCGCCTCGTCTACCCCGCCAATCTCAGTGCGGTCCTCAAAGCGATCCGCGCCTATCCGATCGGGTACCTGCAGACCCGCAAGCTGAAGGCACACCTGCGGGCGGTCCTGGAGACGGAGGGGGACATCCCGATCCGGGAGGCTCTGGCTCCCCCGGCGGAGGAGGTCCTCTCCGGGGTAAGGCCCGACGCCCCCGTCTCCCGCGTCCTTCGGTTCCGCCACCACACTGATCTCGACCGGGAGTGGGGGTTCTCGGTCCTCGCCCCGGGAATCAGGAAGAAGCTGCGGGCGCGGCACGTTGCGGAGGTGGTTGAATCCTTGGCCCGGTTCTCCTCGATCCTCGACGCCGGGGACCCCCTTTACCTCGCCCCGTAGGGGGGCCTCGAGACGGACGGGAGGTTTGAGGAGGCGAAGGCGGGACTGATCAGGATCATCAAGACGGCGCGCGATCCGGTCGTCCTACCGGTGAACTTGACCTACGACTTCATGACCACGGGGAGAGAGCGGGTCTTCCTCACGATCGGGGAGGAGATGCACGGAGTGAAGGACTGGCCCCGCCAGAGGCTGGAACAGGAGATCATCAGAAGGATCTCCCAGCTCGGTACGGTCACCTTCTCCCAGCTCGCCGCGGTCAGTCTGCGGGAACTCACTGCACCCGGCGATGCAATCGTGCACGAGGGTGAACTGAAGCGGGCGATCGTGCAAAGGGCGATGCGCCTCGTCGAGGCAGGGTACAGGGTCGACCCCCTTCTATTCTCCACCGAAGAGTTCGAGCGGCGGTGGAAGCGGTTTGCCTCCTACTGCGACCGTCATAAGCTCCTGTACTTTAGGGGGAGGTGGCTCCTGTACGATGGGAAGAAGCTATTCGGGGATGAACCCACAGCCCGGGTGAGCCCATGGGTGTACGCAGCGAATGAGCTTTCGACGATCACCGCCACGTCGCACGTCCCTGCAGGAATATTCTGATCCATTCCCACAAAGAGAAGGAGGACCCGGAGATCCGGGTCCTCCTCGGTCGATGGGAGAGCAAGCGGTTTGGGTTAGTTTCCGCCGACCTGGATGCGGATCGTGAAGTGCCACTTCCCGTCCGGCCCGTAATACCAGTACCAGCCGCTTCCGCTCGGCGGGGTGCCGTAATGCCATGATCCGTTGTACCAGTACCATGATCCGCCCGGCACGCATCCATAGCACGGTGGGAGGGGCGGAACAGGGGGACAAGGAGGCGGGCAATACCCGGGCTGGGTATACCCGTAGGACTGAACGATCGTGAACGAGGTCCACGCCGTCGCCCAGTCAGCGCAAGGAGGACAAGGATTCGGGGCGGGGTTGATCCCCATGATGTGCCCCTGAATATCGGTGCCCGCCGACTGCGGGTCCGGCGCGATCAACGGGAACGGTTCGGAATAGCTCGTCGGCGCTAGGTTCAATGGAACGGTGCTCGCGATGATCTGGAGCTGTTCAACCCCGGTGGGGGGACTCACGACCAACCGATAGTTCCCATCCGGAAGGGAGTGCGTCCCGGCGGATACGTAGTTGTTCTGCGAGTAGGCGTTCGGGAAGATGAGCCGCACGATCCCGTCCGGCTGGACATCGTAGATGTAGACGTACGCCTGCCGGTTCACCGAGAAGAATATCCGGGCGTTCTCCCCGACCGCGTAGACCTGCTTATCGGTCCAGATGTTCACCACGAGCTGGCTCGGATTGGGGGACGGAACGATCCCGAGCGGGCTCGGCGCGCCCTGTCCGTCCGCGAACGCGGCCGCGCCGAGCAGGCTGAGAAGAAGGAGGGTAATTCCAAGGAGTTTCCGTGCTTTCATTCTGATCACCTCGTCCGATCTACACGGGAGGACGAGCTTCGGTTTCATTCCCCGGAACACTTGTCGAGCGATCGCTGCTTGAGTACTGTAATTCTCATGAAGACGATCGGGATCGGCGGTCCGCCCGGGTGCGGAAAGAGCGCGGTGGCCAAGGAGCTCACCCACGCGTCCGGGTTCGAGTGGATCGACCTCGACCGGGTGGCGAGGGAGCTCTACCGCCCGGGAAGGGCGGTCTACTACAAGCTCATCGCCCGGTTCGGCCCGGGGATCGTCGGGGCGGATAGCGAGATCGACCGAAGCGCGCTCTCCCGGATCGTCTTCTCCGACGAGGAGGCCCGGGCCGATCTGGACGCGATCGTCCATCCGGCGGTGAGCGACGCCCTCCGCCGCATCATCGCGGAGGCCCGGGCACGCGGGACGAAGGTCCTCCTGGTGGAGGGGGCGCTCCTCGGTGTCTCACCGCACGTCGATTATTCCCTGTTCGACGAGGTCATCTGGTTCCACGCCCCCCGTGAGGCGCGCAGAGCCAGGCTCGCCAAGGCCGGGAGGGGATCCCACCTCGACCGGGTTCCGGAGCGCCCGACTGTGCCCGGGGTGATCACGGTCGACGCCGCGGGGACGATCGGGGAGACAGCGGAGAGGGTGAGGGAGTTAATCGCCCGGCTGGACGAGCGCTCCACGAACGCGGAGGATCTCTAGGACGCGCTCGACCGGGAGCGCCTCGCGGGTGCGCCCGTCCCTCCCGGTAACTGACCTCGCGGCGAACAGGGCGGAGATGATCGCCTCCTCGACCGCCTCGATCACCGCCTGGAACGCGCGGTCGATCCCCCGATGAGCATCGTTCAGCCGCGTCTCCTGAATGAAGACCGCGTCCTCGGTACAGGGCACCTTATTCGCCGTGGTGAACGCGATCACGAAATCCCCGCTCCCGGAGTGCCCGTGCGACCCGGTGCGGGCGAGCCCGAACCCGGCCCGCATCCCGAGGCGGCGCAGCTCGCGGTGGGAGAGGGGCAGATCGGTCCCGATCACGATGATGATCGACCCCTTGTCCCCGGCCGAATCGTCGGATCCGGCCGGGATGAGCCGGCCGACGGGGACCCCGAGGATCGTGAGCTCCTCCCTCCTTCCGAAGTTGGGGAGGGCGAGAACGCCGATCGTGTAGGTGCGCTCACCATACTCAACAAGGCGCGACGCGGTCCCGATCCCGCTCTTGAACCCGAACGCGCTCATCCCTGTCCCGGCGCCGACCGCGCCCTCGGCCACCGGTCCTCCGCTCGCCCCGTCCAGCGCGGCGTATACATGCTCCTCCGTCACCGCCCGCGCCTGGATGTCGTTCAGGTAGGAGTCGTTGCACTCACCTACCACCGGGTTCACCGACAGGATCGGGAATTCCGGCCTCTCGTAGCGCTCGATGACCCAGGAGATGAGGGCGTCGCTCGCCCGGCCGACGCTCATGGTGCTCGTGAGGAGGATCGGGGTCTCGATCGTGCCGAGCTCGTTTATCTGCGGGATCCCGATCGACTTTCCGAACCCGTTTATCACCACCGCCGCGGCCTGCACCTTCTCGCAGAAGAGGTTCCCCGGATGGGGGATGATCGCGGTCACCCCGGTGCGGACGTCATCTCCCTCGATCACAGTTGTATGTCCGACCGCCACCCCGGGAACGTCGGTGATCCCATCGCGCGGTCCGGAGGGGAGGGTCCCGATGTTCAACCCGTATTCCTCCCTGATGTTCACCGTCACCCCTCCTACAGCTCGATCACCCAATCGGGGGCATGGATCTCTCCGGCCGGATCCTGCCGGTAGAAGAGACGCAGCTGCTCGTACACATCGGGCACCGCCTCCCGCATCCTGACCGGCGCGGTGAAGAAGTACTCGGTGGCGACGGCGAAGAACTCGGCCGGATTGGTCGCCCCGTACGGATTGAGGAACGTGCTCTGTCCCGCCTCGACCGCGGCCCGCAGCCGGGCGTACTCCGCGGACATCACCCGCTCCCACTCCGGGTACCGATCGGGGGGGAGGACCGGGACCCCGTCCACATCCCCGTTCTCCGCATCGAGCTGGTGGGCGAACTCGTGCAGGACCACGTTCCTCCCCGGGCGTATCCCGGCTGCGTCCGCGCGGACGTCCTCCCACGACAGGACGATCGCCCCGCGCGACCATGACTCACCGGCCCGGACCTGCTCCCCCTCGACCACCACCCCGATCGGGGTCTCCTCCCTGTGCAAGGCCACGTACTGCCCGGGATAGAGGATGATCGAGACCAGGCGCGGATAGTAATCGTGGGGGCGGTGCAGGATGAGCAGAGCGGCCTGTCCGGAGATCGTCACCCGCATCTCATCGGTGATCGCAAGGCCGTGCGCCCCCTCGAAGTGCTTCTCCGCCAGGAGGACCTTGGTTACATCCTCGAGCTTGCCCCGTTCCGAGTCGGAGAGACGGGAGAGCACGGGGACCCTGGCAAGGATCTCCTTCCACTCCCCGGGGAACGGTCGCTCCATCACCCTCCGGCGGCGGTGCTCCCGTATAAACATCAGCCCCTCCTCCCTACCCGGCCGAGCGCCTCGTAGATCACCTTGAGAGCGGCGAATGCCGTGATGTCGGAGCGATCGAGCGGCGGGGAGACCTCGACAACGTCCATCGCCCGCACCGGAAGGGCGGTGAGGATCGGGCGCAGGAACTCCAACAGCTCACGGGTGGAGATCCCGCCCGCCTCCGGCGTCCCGGTCCCGGGAGCGCAGGCCGGATCGAGAACATCGATATCAAGCGTCACGTAGACCGCGTCCGCGTCGGAGAGCCGGGCCACCGCCGCGGCGGCGATCTCCTCCGGCCGGCGGCGGTGAAACTCCCGCGCCGGATATACCGCGATCCCCGGGTGGTCGGACAGAAACGCGACCTCGTCCGGCATGAACGACCGCACACCGGTGAAGACGCACCGCTCGGGAGAGAACCCGGACCGTTCCAGGACGCGGCGGGCGGTGCAGGCGTGCGACCAGGGATGCCCCTCGAACTCGTCGGCTAAATCGAGGTGGGCGTCGAGATGCAGGTATCCCAGCCGTCCGGAGAACGCCTGGGAGAACGCGGCGGAGAGCGGGATCGTCACCGAATGGTCCCCGCCGAGGAACAGAGCGAACCTATGCTTGAGCACGGGCAGCGCCCGTCCCTCCAC
>JAJRTG010000141.1 GCA_024278395.1 Fidelibacterota bacterium
ACAAGGGGAGAGCTGCATGTGGAAAAGCCCGTAATCGTTGTACGCATAGAGTTCGCCCCCGAAAACGAAGAGCTCGGTCGGATTATCGGTCGGCGGAGCGCCGAGAACGTTATCCTCGCTCATCTGCACCCAATTCGCCTATGTACAGGGAGGCCCCTGCAGCTTATGCCGTCACTGAATCGCCATATGCTCCCTCCACGATTTCTTGCCGAAAGAGAGCCGCATCATGTAAAAAAAAGAAGCATGAGGAAGCACCGGGTTTTAGACGCTACATCCCGTGCCCTGGTTCGGGCGTTTCTCGCCTCAGGAGCCCTCCTCATCCTAGCGGCGGCCGCTTCTCAGGTACCGGCGGCCGCAGGAACCGGCCCGCCAGCGGCGCTCCTTGCTCGGGCGAACGCTGCCTTCAGCCAACGCTTCACCGTGGAGGAAATGGAGACAGCCATCTCCTACTATGAGGAGAGCCTGCCTTTGCTTCCGGTGCAGTCGCAGGCGCTCGTCCTCGACCGGCTCGCCCAGTGCTATTACGAGCTCACCACGTTCAGCCCCGGTAATACCCCGGAGGATAAAGATATGTTCGAAAAGGGCAAAGCCTATGGCCTGCGCAGTCTGCGACTCAACCCCGACTTTGCCCGCTTGGAGGAGGAGGATTTCACAGAGGCGGTAGGGTACGTGACCGATCCGGCGGCCCTCCTGTGGACGGCGAACAACTGGGGGGCCCTGTTCGGCTACAACCCGCTCCAGGGGATGACGGACCTAGGCCGGGTGAAGGCCATGTACGAGCAGGGGATCGAGGTCAAAGAAGATTATTGGGGCGCAAGCTTCCACAACGCCCTGGGAGCACTCCTCGTGACGGCCCCTCCCTTCCTCGGGGGAGACCCGGAAGAGGGGAGGAGACACCTCAAGCGGGCGATCGAGCTCGCCCCCGGCTATCTGGAGAACCACGTGGTCTACGCCCAGTACTGGGGCTTCACCTACGACCTGTTCGGCAAGATAAACGGGATCAGGGACCAAGAGCTGATCGCCCGGGAGCTCGATTTCGTCCTCGACGCACCGATAGGGAACTGGCCGTTCTGGAACCGGGAGGCGAAGGTGGAGGCGGAAGCGCTCCTCCAGCTCCTCAAGAGGTACACCGATGGTGGTTAGGAGGACATCGATCGCCCTGATCCTCGGTCTCGTTCTCCTCCCCGCTGTCGCGGCCGCGGAGAACATCTTCCTCCGCGGGGCGGCGCGCCCGCGGCCGGTGCTCAACATCGCCCATGCGGGCGCCGCGTCGATCGCCCCCCAGAACACCATCGCGGCGGGAGAGAAGGCGTTTGAAGCCGGCGCGGACCTATGGGGGATCGACGTCCGGCTCACCGAGGACGGGGTGTTCGTCCTAATGCATGACAAGACCCTGAAGAGGACGACGGACGTCGAGGAACTCTTCCCGGATCGTGCTCCATGGAAGGTCGAGGACTTCACCCTCGCTGAACTCAAGCGGCTCGACGCCGGTTCCTGGTTTCTAAAAACCGACCCGTTCGGGCAGATCAAGGTGGAAAACGTATCCCCCGCTGACCAACGCGCTTACGTCGGCGAACCGATCCCCACCCTGCGGGAGGCGCTCCTGTTCACCAAGGCGCACAACTGGCGGATGGACATCGAGGTCAAACCGATGGACCACCCTTCCGCGGCGCGGATCGCGGAGCAGCTCGTCTCACTGATCAAGGAGACGGGGATGGAGGATCAGGTGATGGTCTCATCGTTCGATCACGGGATCCTGCGGGCGGTGAAGGGGATCGCCCCGGAGATCCCGACCGCCGCCCTCGTGATCTTTCCCCCGCCCGACCCAATCGGGTTCCTGGAGGGACTCGGAGCGGACGCCTACGACCCGAGCCCGGTCGCGTTCGATCCCGACATCGCGGCCGAGCTCGGCGCCCGCGGGTTCGGGGTGTACGTCTGGACGTACAATAGCGAAGCGCGGTTGCGCCGCCTTGCGGCTATGCCCGGGATAAGCGGGATCTACACCGACTTTCCCCAGCGCCTCGCCCCGATCCTGCTCGATCTATACGGCCCCAAGGATGAATGACCTCACTCGATCCGAAATCGAAACTCGGGGGAAACGTTGAAGACAACCGGTGTTCTCTTGGCCCTCCTCACCGCGATCGCCTTCTCCACCCCCCTCGTCTCGGGCGCCGGCAAAGGGATCCCGCCCGTCTGCTTCGATTCAGGGACGCGGGTTGTGCGCGAGGTGGCCGAATCGCTCACCGGAAAAGGAAGGAGCATCCTCGAGTGCTACCCACCCGGAAGCTGGCTCTTCCTGTGGCTCCTCCACCTCCTCCCGGAAAGCTTGCGGATCGCGGGGATCGAGTGGGGAAGCTCTCTCTCCGTAGGTGTCCCGCCGAGCAAGATCGCGGATTTCGACGTCATGAGCCTTCCGCGTTGGTGCTTGTCCCAATACCCCGCCGACCACGAATACAAAGCGATCGCCATCGGCTCCCCCAACGGCGGCGTCGCCCACCTTGCCGCCCTACTCCGCGCTCCGTTCCTCACCTCCTCCTTCGTCCTCACCATCCGGCACCCGGCGATGAACCCGGATGATATCGAGACCTACTACGCCACCGGCGAGAAGCTCGCCGCGGAGATCCTCGCGGAATCGGGAAGCACAGGCTTTGAAGTCATCAACCACTACGATCCGCTCCACGACCGATCCTTGGTCAAGTACGTGAACTTCCTGCGGATCAGGCTCCTGGAGATCCCGAAGACCTACCAAGACTTCATCCTCCAGAACCTCGCCCCCGACGGGAAGATCGTCCTCATCAATTGCTCTTACACGTGGCCCCAGTACACCGTGGGAGAGCGATCATATCTTCAGGTGGGCGGGCTCGGTGAGATATCCCCGCGGGAGTATCTAAGCCGCTTCGCGCTCGATCTTCCGATAAAGGAACGCCGGGAGTCCGAATGGGGCTGCCCGGAAGAGTTCGTATGCGCGGTCAAGGAGTTCGCGCAACGACACGGGATCGATGTTATCGAGATAAACTACGATCATCCGCAAGAATACAGCCTCCTCGCCTACCGAGCTTACCTTGCATGTACGGGAGCCCGGACAGACGAGCTTCTCATCGATTGCTTCAACTATCAGAACCCGCTCACGAATATCCAGACCGGCATCCCCGCCCTGTGGCTCCCGTTCAATACGGAGGACAGCCTCGCCTTTGCCAGGGGCTTTCTCGCGGGAAAGGAATTCGAACGGATCTACCTGGCGCTTCTGCCCTCCTTCGCCCGCAGCCCGGATACGGCCCCGATCGAAGATTGGGAGAACCTGCTGTCATCCCACGGGGAATTGATACCCGTCGGCGTCGACCCGCACGCCTTCCCCGCCGACCCCTTGGCCCCGTTCCGCTTCGTCGACGGGATGAAGGGTCTGCGGGAGAGGCGGCGCCTTTCCATGGCGCTCGAGATATCCCCGACGGTCCTCGCGGAGCTGCTAAGCTCCGACAAGGCAGCCCCGGAACCCGGCCTTGATCGGACCGGAGAATGGCGATAGGCTTTCCGTATGATGCGCTTTCCCTACTTCGTCCTCGCCGGTATCGTGATCGGCGCCGATCGGTTCCTCAAGTGGTGGATACAGGAGCACGTCTTCCTGCCCCGTACCCTCATCCCGGGGTTCATCCGCCTCAACCTGGTACACAACATGGGCGGGGCGTTCGGGATCTTCCCAAAGAGCGGTCCTTTGTTCATCATAGTTCCCTCCCTCGTCTCCGCCGCGATAGCGGGAGCCCTCCTGTTCGCCCCTCTGCACGGCAAGACCGTAAAGATCGGACTCTCCCTCGTCCTCGGCGGAGCACTCGGAAACCTGATCGACCGGGTGACGATGGGATACGTCCTCGACTTCTTCGAGGTGCGTTGGTTCTCCGTGTTCAACCTCGCCGATGCATGTATAACCGTCGGGGTGGTGCTTATCATCATCCATACACTGTTGGGGGGTGAGCGAAATAGAGCTGCGGGGTAAGCTGATCGTATTCGAGGGCCTGGATTTCACCGGCAAATCGACGCAGGTACGGATCCTCGCCGAGCGCCTGCGGGCCCGCGGCCTCCCGGTAGTGACGACGCGCGAGCCGGGGGGGACTCCGATCGGGGAGGAGGTGCGCAGGCTCCTCCTCTCCCGGCAGAGCACCGACCTTCTCCCCCTCTCCGAGCTCCTCCTCCTCATAACCTGTCGGGCACAGGTCTACTCTCAGGTGATCAAACCGGGGCTCGCCGACGGGGCGGTGGTCGTCTCCAGCAGGTATCGCCTCTCCAGCCTCGCCTATCAGGGCTACGGCCGCGGGCTCGACCTGGAGCTGATCCGCCGGCTGAACGACGCAGCGACGGAGGGGCGCAGGCCCGACATCACCTTCCTCTTAGATCTGCCCGCCGAACTCGCCCTCTCCCGGCGGAAGGGGGAAGGAGACCGAATCGAGGGGGAGGACCTCGAATTCTACCGACGGGTGCGCCAGGGGTATCTGGAACTCACCCGCGGCGACCGCACGGTCGTGGCGATCGATGGGAGAAGATCGGTCCAGGAGATCGCTTCCGAGGTGGCGGCCCGGCTCGGGCTTTGACGTTTTGTCATGCGCGGGGCGGATGGGTATCATGATGGTGAAACCTGCTTTGCGCAAGGGGGAGAAAGATGGATCTTGTTCTGTTGAAGGATGACCTCGTCTTCGGAGTGAAACTGGCAAGCTACGCCCTTGGAACCAGGAGCAGCATGCCGATCCTCTCTGGGTTGAAGCTCGAACTCTCCGGGGATCGGCTGTGGCTGAGCGCCACCGACCTAGAGCGGGCGGTGCGCTGCGAGATCCCGGTGGAGAACCGCGGGGACGAAGAGACGGTCATCCTGAACGGGGCCGTCCTCTCCCAGATCGCCTCCCGCCTGCCGGCCGACGATCGGGTGAGCCTGAAGCACGAAGACTCGGACGGTGGGGTGGTGAAGCTCCGCTGCGGTGAGGCGTTGTTCGATCTGCCCACCCTCCCGGTGGAGGACTACCCGGAGATCCCGTCCCTCCCACCGGACAAGATCGCCACCCTGCGGATCGATCTCTTCCATCGCGGGCTGGAGCAGACCGCCTTCGCCGCCCTCAAGGCCGGGGAGACGACCCGGCTGAGCCTGACAGGGGTCGACCTCGTACTCAAGGGCGGATCCCTCAAGATGGTGGCGACGAACGGCTACCGCCTGGCGATGAAGACGGTCGGGGCGGAGGAGATCCTGGAGGAAAGGGAGTACCTGATCGAGGCCGGGGTCCTCACCGACCTCGACCGTGTCCTATCTCAACTGAACACCGACGCGGTCGAGATCTACAAGGGATCGGGCCAGCTCTTCTTCCGCGCCGGCGGGGTGACGTTCATGGCGAAGACGATCGCCGAGGAGTTCCCGGACTTCGAGCGGGTGATCCCGAAGGACAACCCGATATCCC
>JAJRTG010000142.1 GCA_024278395.1 Fidelibacterota bacterium
GGATCATGGCCCAGGGAGCAGGCAAGGAGGAACTGATCCGCCAGGCGGCGATCCGCCTCTTCTCGCGCAAGGGGTTCTACAAGACGCGGGCGGAGGAGATCGCACAGGAGGCGGGTGTGGCGGTGGGCACGATCTATAACTACTTCCGCAACAAGGAGGAGATCCTTCTGTCCATCTTCAAGACGGAGTTTGACGAGCGGATGCAGCTCTTCCGCGAGCTCCTGAAGAGCGATATCCCAATCCCGGAGAAGATCCGCCGCATCCTGGAGGAGTACTTCTCCCGCCTCAAGTCGCGCGGGGACCTGACCCGCCTCCTCCTGCAGGAGCGGTTCAACCCCGGCCCGGGGTTCCGTACGAAGCTGCGCGAGCTCTACCGAGAGATGATCGCCCGCATCGAATCGCTCATCGAGGAGGGGATCGAGAAGGGCTGGGTGAGGCCATGCCACCCGAAGATCATCGCCTACGCCATGTTCGGGGTGGTGGAATCGATCAGCGTGTACGCGCTCACCTACCCGGACGAGGAGTCGCAGAAGATCCTGAAGGACGCACCCGGTGAACTCGCGGATCTGATCTGGAACGGACTCAAGAAAGGAGGTCAAGATGCTTAACCGAAGGAATGTCGTGATCATCGTTATGACAGCGTTGGCCGTCTTCGCGATCTCTGCGGCGGCGCAGCAGTCCCCGACCCAGTACGGGAAGGTCAGGCTCCTCCTCGTCGACGAGACGAAGACATTCTCCTCCACGATGCGCGTGGGTGCGCTCGCCGGGATCCTGAAGAAGAGCGAGATATTCGATGTGGCCGTGAAGATGGTCGATGTATCGTCGAGCTACGCCGATCCGCTCACGGGGGAGCCACCCGCCGAGGGTCCCTACGACATCATCCTCATCATCCCCAGGGGGATCGACGACGGATCGGTGGATCAGATATGGCTTGTAACCCGCGGGTTCGATGAGCTTCCCCCGCCGGTGGTACAGGGGATAAAGATGCTGTCGGCCCTCGTCGACAAGGTCTTCGCCGGACTGGCGCAGGCGACCGACGTGAGCGAGGACCTGTTCCCCGGGTTCTTCTCCGCCCTGTACGTTAAGGAGGGTTGGCTCTGATGCGCCGGGTAGCCGCGTGGATCGTCGATCACCCGTGGGTGGTGATCGGGCTCGCCGCCGCCCTGACGGTGGGGGCACTGTTCGCCATCCCCCACCTCACCACGGTCACCGACTTCAAGGAGTACATCTCGAAGGACGATCCAGCGGTGCAGGCGATGGACCGCGCCGAGGCCCGCTACGGCTCCCAAACCTTCTTCATGGTGAGCATCGTCGCCCCGGACACGATCTTCAAGACGGAGACGCTGGAGAAGATCGCCTCCCTGCGCAAGGAGCTGGCGGCGATCCCCGGAGTAGATGAAGCCACCGGGCCGCTCAACGCCCAGATCATCGTCGGGACCAAGAACTCCCTCCTCGTCGGCCCCGCCGCCCCGAACGAGGAGGTCCCGAAGACTCCGGAGGCGATGGCGAAGTACCGGGAGCGCGTGATGGACAGCCGCATGCTGCGCGACTACATCATCTCCTCCGACGGGAAGGCGGCGACGATCTCGCTCAAGCTGAAGAAGGGGACGGAGGAGACGGCGGTCGCCAAGAGGGTCGTGGAGATCGTGGACAAGTACAACACCGGCCCGGAGAAGATCTACATCGCCGGGCTTCCGTACATGAACCTCGTCCTCGCGGAATCGATGAGCAAGGACCTGCGGCTGATGCTCCCGATCGTGATCCTCGTGATTACCGTGATCCTCTTCCTCAGTTTCTTCAGCCTGAGGGGGGTCGGACTCCCGCTGCTTGTCGTCGTCCTGAGCACGATCTGGGCGGTGGGGGCGATGGCGCTGGCACGCGTCCCGATGACGATCATGTCGTTCATCATGCCGGTCATCCTAATGGCGATCGGGATCGCCTACTGCATCCACGTCCTCAACAAGTACTACGAGGAGCTCTCGTTGGGGAAGGCCAAGCGGGACGCGGTGATCGAGACCGCGGTCTCGATGCTCTCCCCCGTCTCCATGGCCGGGATGACGACCGTGGCCGGATTCCTCTCCCTGATGAACTCCTTCCTGATCCCGCAGCGCCAGTTCGGGGTGTTCACCGCGCTCGGGGTAGCGGTCGCCATGGGGCTCTCCCTCACCCTGATCCCGGCGCTGCTCTCGGTGATGTCGGTCCCTAAGCGCAAGATGAAGATCCGGACCGGAATGCTGAGCAAGGGGCTCGCCGCGTTCGAGCGGATCGTGGTCAACCACACACGGCTTGTCCTCATCGTCTCCCTGCTCGTCTTCATCGTCTTCGGGATCGGAACGTCCATGGTGCGGGTGGAGAGCTCGGAGAAGGAGTTCCTCGGGAAGGATCACCCGGTCGTTCAGGCGCTGAACGTGATGGACAGCCACTTCTCGGGAAGCGAGCAGCTGATCGTCGAGTTCGACACCGGGAAACGGAACGGGCTCAAGGATCCCAAGCTACTGCAACGGATCGTGGAGTTCGAGAAGTGGCTGAAGACCAAGCCCGGGGTGAGGATCAACAAGACGATCTCCCTCGCCGACATGGTCTGCGAGATGAACCAGAAGTTCCACGCCGACGACCCGAGCTACTACCGGATCCCGGACGATCCGAAGCTGGTCGCTCAGCTCCTGCTCCTGTTCACGTTCCAGGGAGGGGACCTGGGGAACATGGCCCTCGGCGACTTCTCCGCCGGGGAGGTGACCGGGATGTACAACTCCGGCGGGAGCACGGAGAAGGTGAAGCTCACCCGCGAGGTGGAGGCCTACCTCGAGAAGAACTTCCCGGACGTGCACGCGGAGATGGTGGGAGCGACCCGGATCAGCGGGAGTCTGTTCTCCAAGATCATCACGAGCCAGATCACGAGCCTTCTCACCTCGATCGTCGCCGCCGGGCTAATCGTCGCCCTGCTCATGCGCTCGTTCGTCGCCGGGGCGATCAGCCTGATCCCCCTCATCCTGACGGTGGTGATCAACTTCGGGGTGATGGGGTTCTCCCGCACCCCGCTCGATATGGCGACCCTCATGGTCTCGTCGATCGCGATCGGGATCGGGATCGACTACGCGATCCACTTCATGGAGCGGTTCCGCAGGGAGTACCGCGCGGACAACGACGCCCGGAGGGCGCTTGAGACGACGATCCAGACGACCGGGAGGGGGATCGCGTACAACGCGTTGGCCCTCGCCCTGGGATTCGCCGTGCTCCTGTTCTCCACGTTCAAGGGGACGGCCAACTTCGGGCTTCTGATCGCGATGACGATGGTGATAAGCGCGGTGAGCGCCTTCACCACCATCCCGGCGATCCTCGTGACCTGGAGGCCGAGGTTCCTCACCTCCAGCGCCTGGGGCGGGAAGGGAGAGGCCGAGGCCACCGAATCGTTGAAGCGTAAACCGGGACAGGGGAGCAACCCCGACCCGGAGAAGGATCAAGACAAACCAACAGACGAAGGAGGTCTGCGATGAACAAAGCGACGTTGGTAAGTGTGCTAGCAGTTCTTGTGGGGGTTCTGACGCTCACCGCTGTGGGCTACGCAGCGGGGCTTACGGGGGATCAGATCCTCCAGAAGGTCGATGAGCATGAGACCATAGCCACACAGGGGAACCTCATCTCGAAGATTCGGTTCGACAACGTCTACTCCGACGGGACGACCGCCTACAACGTCTTCGACGGGCTGAGCAAGAAGATCTCCGGCGAGCCGGAGAAGTCATTGATCTACTTCGAGGAGCCGGCGGACGTCGCCGGGACGATCTTCCTCTCCATCAAGCCGGAGGGAGAGGACGCCCGCATGTGGCTGTATCTGCCGGCCCTCGGGATGGCGAAGGAGATCGTGGCCGAACAGCGCAAGCAGAGCTTCGCCGGGAGCACGTTCTCCTACAAGGACGTGGGGAGCCGCAGCTTCGCGGACAAGTACTCCGCCAAGCTGGCCGGGGAAGAGACGGTCAAGATCGGCGATAAGTCCTATGACTGTTACGTGCTGGAGCTCACCGCCAAGCCGAATTCGGACGCCGATTACCCGACCGCTAAGGCGTGGGTGGAGAAGGACAGCTTCCTCATGCTGAAGAGCGAGGACTACAACGCGGAGGGGAAGCTCGAGCGGACGATGGAGGTCCTGGCGCTCGGAAAATTCGACGGGAATGTCGTGGCGGACAAGATGGTCGCCACGAACGTACTCGACGGGAGCTCCACCACGATCACCTTCCTCGAGCGGAAGCACCCGGCCAATCCGATTCCCGACTCGGTGTTCGATCCGAACAATCTCGCCTCGTTCGATCCAACGGAGTTCGGGTTCTCCTCGTAAACATTGAACGGATCGCGGGCCTGCCGGGGCTTCCCGCGGGCCCGCGTCCTTCTAAAACAGAGGGTCGAGATCCACGTCGAGGTTGCGGGTCGGATAGCCGGCGTACCGGATCACCCCCTGTCGGTCGATCAGGAGCGTGTGCGGAACGGTCCATACATCGTATATGTTCGAGATCCTCTTCTCCCCTTTGGCCGGGTCGTCCCACAGGTTGATGAAATCAGTGTAGCCGTTGGCGTCGAGGTAGCCCTGGGCGGTCGCCATGTTCCAATCGAGGGCGACGAGGACCACCACCAGCCCATCGTCCTTGTACCGCTCCAAAAGCTCCTGCAGATGCGGCATGGAGTCTCGGCAGTGGGGGCAGGTGCTCCGCCAGAACTCGAGGATCACCACCTTCCCGAGGAAATCGGACAGGCTGATCTCCTTGCCGGTGGAGTCCCGGAGGGTGAAGTCGGGCGCGGCCTGGCCGACCTTAATCCCTACGGGCACGTCCGCCCTGGCCGGACTCCCGGCCTCCGGGGCCCCTTGCAACGCTCCGTCCGGGGCGATGACGACCGTCTCCGTCGCGATCGCCGCGGTATGCGCGTCGTCGAATACGACCAACGTCACCTGGAAGCTCCCCGCCCCTGAATAGGTATGGGAGACGATCTCCCCTGAGCCGGAGTAGCCGTCCCCGAACGTCCACTGGTATGAGGAGATGCTCCCGTCCGGGTCGGATGATCTGGAGGCGTCGAAGAGCACCGTGTACGGAGATCCCCCGTCCGAGTAGCTGAACCGGGGGAGAGGTTTATCGTTGGCGAAGGAGAGGATCGCCGCTCCCATAACGATAACGAGGACCAGACCGAACGCGCGTAACATCACTTTTCACCTCGCCTTTCAAACATAATAGGTCTCGCCGTCGTGACAGAGGATCACCCCGTCGATCGGCGGAGGGGTGCCGCTTATGTGCGTCACCATAACTACACCGGAGGACCGGTGAAAGATTCGCCGCACCGCACGCACGTCCAGGTGTCCTGAATCATCCGTTGGAGCCGGATGCGTAAGCTCGGTGATCACGATGTCCGCCCCGTCGATGAGGCGGCGAAGCTGCGGGCATTCACCGGTGTCGCCGGTGTAGGCGATCTCGCGCCCCCGAATGGAGAACCGATATCCGTATGCATCCAGGCCGAAGTGCTCCATCTTCACGGCCGTGAAGTCGAGGTCCCCGGCGCGGTACTCGCCGCCGCCCTCGATCTCGACGTACTCAAGCGAGAGCTCGGGGGCCAGCCCCTTCTTGACGAGCTCCGGCCAGGCGAGGGCGGAGAGCTCCATCGTCTTCCGCTCCAGCCCCTGCGGGCCGATGATGTAAAGCGGTCGATCGCGCTTGAACAGGAAGTGGTAGAGGAGGAGGAAGAACGGGATTCCGAACGAGTGGTCGGCGTGGAAGTGGCTGATGAAGACCTGATCTATTGAGGTGACGTCCGCGCCCACCCGGTAAAGCTGCGGCACAGCGCTCGGAGGAAGGTCGAGCAGGACCTTCCCATCGATAAGGACGGAACTCCAGAGCCTCCCTTCTCCAAGCGCCGCCCCTGACCCAAGGCAGGTTACGGCGAGCTTGTCCATGCTCTAGCTCAATGCCCGGTCCGTCTCCCGCAGGCGGCGGGCGAGCTCCTCCAGCATCCCCAGTGCGACCTCAGGGTAGGCGGCGATCAACCCCTTCATCGCCCACGGAGAGAGGACGAGACAGCGGGTGTCCTCGGTGGCGATGACGTCGGCTGAGCGTGGGGCCCCGTCGAGCAGGGACATCTCGCCGAAGAATGACCCCTTCCCCAGCTTGGCCAGTCGCTCGTCGCCGCGCCGTACCTCGGCGCCGCCGGAGAGGATGAGGTAGAAACCGACGCCGGTGTCCCCTTCCGAGACGATCTTCGTGCCGGCCTTGAACTCCTTGTCCACCGCCGACTTGAGGATCGCCCTCAACCCC
>JAJRTG010000143.1 GCA_024278395.1 Fidelibacterota bacterium
AGCGGGAGCTCCCCGTTCAATGCGGCTTCGATCGCCGCGTACAGGGCCTCCGGAGACGCGGCCTTGGAGACGAGCCCGCACGCCCCGCGGGCCACCGCCGCCTCCACGTACTCCGGCTCGTCGTACATGGAGAGGATGAGTACCTTTGTCTTGGGGGAGGTTTCACGCAGCTTGGGGAGAGCGGTCAGGCCGTCCTGATCCGGGAGGGAGAGGTCGAGGAGGAGCAGGTCCGGCTCCGTCCTTCGCAGGAGGTCCGTCCCCTCGGCGGCGTCGGCGGCGGCGCCGACCACGGTGAACCGGGGGGAGCGCTCCAGGAGGCGGGTGAGCCCGGCGCGCACGAGGGCATGGTCATCGATGATCGCGATCCTGATCTCCGGCATACGGAACCTCCAGTTCGATCCGGGTCCCCATCCCAGGGTGAGAGGAGACGGACATCCTCCCCCCGATCCCCTCCACCCGTTCCCTGATCCCGCGCAACCCTAGCCCGGGCAGCTCTCCCGGGTCAAATCCGATCCCGTCGTCCGCCACCGTGAGGACGATCGAATCATGGGTCCGGGTGAGGGATATCTCCACGTGCTGTGCCTGCGCGTGGGACTGGATGTTCCGGAGCGCCTCCTGCGCGGCGGAGAAGAGGAGCCCCTCGTGCTCCTGGGGGAGGCGCTCGGCAAGGTCGATCTTGAGGTGGATCTTGAGGTCCCCCGCCTCCTCCACCATCTCCCCGAGCCTGTGCAGGGACGGCCCGAGCCCGAGGTCGTCGAGCAGGGGCGGGCGGAGGGAGTGGGCGAGGTCGCGCGTCTGGGAGATCGCCTGATCGATCATCTCCCGGAGCGCCTTCAGCCGGGCATCCGGGATCCGTCCCCGCATCGCGGATAGTTCGAGCTTGATCGCGGCGAGCGTCTGGCCCAGCTCGTCGTGCAGGGTGTGCGCGATGCGGCGGCGCTCCTCCTCCTGGGCGGAGAGGATCCGCTGGGAGAGCTTGGAGAGCTCCTGTTCGCGCGCGCGGAGGGCGCGGTTCTTCCGCGCGTAGATCGCGGTGAACGCCCGCACGGTGTAGGACAGGGGAGCGTACACCCCGACCGCGCCGGCGAGGATCGTGGTCAGGTTATAGGTCAGGCTGCGATAGGGGGCCTCGTAGACCGGGAAGAGGGAGCGGTGCGGGATCATTCCGGCGTACTCGAGGAGGACGAGCCCGGAATAGAGCAGGACCACGAGTCCGGTGATGAGATACCCTTGGAGCTCCGGGAGGAAGAAGTTCGCGTAGATCACGGTGAACAGGTAAAAGATGATCCCGATCCACTCGCTTCCCCCCATGAGATGGATCAGGAACGTGATGATCACGATCTCCGCGATGAAGAACCCGGCGTGCACCCAGTGGAGGCTCCCCTCGCTCGTCTGGCGCTCGATCAGGTACTTGAACGGGAAGGTCAGCAGGAACCAGACGAGAGGCGCGTAGAAGAGCGGATTCAGGTAGCTGATATGGGTTATGAAGATGACTATGAGGGCGACGGCGGAGAACACCCCGAGGGTGATCCGCCGGGCCATCACCGTCTTCAGGACGGTCGCCTTGAGCTCAGCGAACCCCGTCTCCCCAGGCATCAGGGTGCGGCTATTTCAGGGTGGGAGGGAGGACGATCTTTCCGAAGTTCTTCTCGTACTTCTCGATGTTCTCCCCGATCGCGTGGTAGAGGCGCTTCATGTGCCCGGGGTTGAGGATGATCCGGGACACGAGGAGGGCCTGGTCCGCTTGCGGGGTCTGGGTTTGGGGGTCGACGAAGAGGAAGTCGATGATGAACTCCTCCTTGCGGTGGGAGATGAGGGCGAGGTTCGAGTAGCTCCCGCGCCGCGCCTCGTTGTCCGCCGTGATCCGCATCTGTCTGTCTGCCATTGGTGTCACCTCCGTTGATTATCGGAAGATAGTAGCCCCTGGGGGGATGGCGGACAACTACGGGGTGAGGAAGCGGGTGAAGAAGTGCTCCACCGTCTCCCGATGGCGGCCGGGGAGGAGGATGTGGTGGTTCCCCAGCGGTTCGGTGAGCAGGGTGTCGATCGGGCCCTCGATCGCTATCCCCAGCTGGGTGCGGCACAGGTCCTCCCGCAGGGGGGTCTCTTCGATCGTCCCTTCCCGCACGAACAGGTGGTCGAGCCTCTCTCCGCCCAGGCGGAAGACGGTGCACGGGCCGGGGGGAATCCTCGCCGCGATGCCCACCCCTATTCCGGACTCGAAATGGCTGCGCACCGCATAGCCCGAGGCGAGGGAGAGCGGGCACGTGCAATGGGCGAGGTGGATCTTCCCGGCCTTGACATCGACCGCGGTGACGTTCGCCATGAAGGCCGGCCGGTCGATGAGCAGGCTCCCGAGGTAGAGGGAGAAGAGGGCCTGCATGTCCCCCTCGCATCCGGCCGGGACCCGCTCGTCGTTCAGGCGGGAGAGCGCGTAGCAACCGGTGTTCTGCACTTGGGTGACGAGATCGAAGCAGCGGATGGTGAACGCGGCGAGGCGGTACTCGTCGACCAGTTCACGGATAGCTTTGTAGATCGCCACCGCCCCCCGCAGCTCCTCCGCGCTCGGCTCGGCCACCTCGACCGCCTCCTTGGTGAAGCGGGCCACATCCCTGCGGGAGGCTCGGGTCTTCTCCACCCGGGCGATCAGCTCGTCGATCGGGATCTTTATGAGCTCGATCCCCATCCGTCCCTTGAGGAACGCGCGGTCGACGTCGCTCGCCACCAGCCATTCCGACGGCTCGCCGATCAGCCCCACCCGGCTGAATCGAAGCTCCTCCCACGCCGAGACGACGCGCAGCTCCCGGGAGAGCCTGGCGGCGATCTCCTCAGGTGGGCCGAACAGGATCCTCCCCTCCCCTCCGTCCTGGCGGATGCGGGCCAGGATCTCGAGTGAAGCAGGGAGCGAGTTGTGTCCGGGGTGGGCGATGAGGATCGCCGGGGGCGGCAGCTGGGATACGACCTTCAGCACCTCCCGTTCCACCCCGCCGGTGAGAACGAGGATCGCGGGGAAGCCCTCCCCGGATGGGAAGTCGACCTCGGAGACGGAGAACCCGCCTGCGGTACGGATCCCGGATAAGATACTCTCTTTAAGACGGGCGATCTCCCGCTTCCCGTGGAGCGAAGAGGCCCGCACAATCACTTCCACCTTGTTCATGCTCTGATCCTATGCGGAAAGTGGATCGTTCTAGATGTAAGGCTGGACTTGTGCAACGGACACCGATGACCATCCGACGTTCCGGCTGGGTCGAAGAAACAGGAAGCAGGGCCCGCTTCGTTGACGTGGCGGAAGGAGCTGCATATAATCGTAGGTGCTTGGCGGCGTAGCCAAGTGGCAAGGCAAGGGACTGCAAATCCCTGATTCAGCGGTTCGAATCCGCTCGCCGCCTCCGTTTGGGTGGTTAGCTCAGCTGGGAGAGCGCATGCTTGACGTGCATGAGGCCAGAGGTTCGAGTCCTCTACCACCCATTTTCTCTTGCAATATCCCCGCCCTCCGCGGTATAAGTACCTGAAATCTCACTTCCACAATCGGAAAAAGGAGGGTAAAAATGAAGAGGGTTTTGCTCCTTGCGACCCTGTTGGCAGTGGGGATCGGGATCACGGGGTTCACCGCTCCGAAGATAACCGTCGATCAAGCGATATACGACTTCGGCGAGGTGATCGCCGGGATCGCGGTCACCCACACGTTTGTTCTCACGAACGCCGGGGACGCCCCACTCGTAATCACCAAGGTGCGGACGAGCTGCGGCTGCACCACCACCGCCCTGTCCAAAACGACCCTCGAGCCGGGCGAGTCTGTGGATCTGACGGCGACCTTCGACACCACTCATTACAGCGGGAAGGTGGGGAAGAGCATCACCGTCGAGTCGAACGACCCGGATACCCCGAAGCTCGTGCTGTTGATGACCGGGACGGTGGAGCGCGGAAAGCCTTACAACATCTCCGCTGCCGATCTGAATTATCTGTTCTACATCCTGATCGATCTGCGCAGCCCGGATGATTACGCCGCGGCCCACCTTCTCGGTGCGATCAATATCCCCTACGATCAGCTGGCCGATTGGATGGACAAGCTGCCCAAAGGGGTCCTCATCATCCTCTACGACCAGGACGGCTCTCTCTCCGACAAGGCGGCGCAGGAGATGATCG
>JAJRTG010000144.1 GCA_024278395.1 Fidelibacterota bacterium
AAGCAGGCGGTCACCAACGACTCCGCCGAGCTTGCCTACGCCGCTGGTGAAGTTCTGGCCGGGTTCTACCTCTCGTTTAACCCGAAGACCCAGGCGGAGCTGGAAGACCTCGCTCTGAACGGAAAGACCGCCGGACTGCGGATCGCCGGAGCGATCGCCCTGTCGACGAAGCTGATCGAGTCCGACCTCACCGCTCAGGATCTGGAGAAGGTCCTCGTCGCCGGCCACGGCGTCAAGAGCGCCGAATACCTCTACGCCTATGAGGTGGCACTGGCCAACCGGTACGGCAAGTAAGGGACCTAACTAAAGGAGGTTTTGTATAATGAAAAGACTGGCATTGTTAGTAATTGGACTGGCACTCGTCCTCTCCGCCGGCGCGGTGGTGTTCGCGCAGGGGTACGAGACGATGCCGAAGGATGCGTTGATCGTCCCCCTCGGGCAGGCGGGGACCCCTTACGCCGACCTGCAGCCCGGGGTGCGGGGCGGGACCCTCTACACCTCGACCATCTCCAACCCGAAGAAGTGGAACGACGTCACCGCGCATGAGACGAGCACGACCGCTTACACAAGCAAGATGTTCATGGGGTTGACCACCACCAACCCGATCAACGGGGCGATCGAGCCCGAGCTCGCCAAGTCGTGGGACATCTCCGATGACGGGCTGACGATCACCTTCCACCTGCGCGAGGGGCTCAAGTGGTCAGACGGCGAGCCGTTCACCGCTGACGACGTCGTGTTCACGTTCAACGACCTCTACTTCAACGAGGACGTGGAGACCGACACGCGCGACATCCTCCAGCTCCCTGACGGCTCGTTCCCGAAGGTGGAGAAGGTGGACGACTACACCGTCAAGGTGACCCTGTCCATGGTCTTCCGCCCGATCCTGAACGCGATGGGCGTTTCGATCATGCCGAAGCACAAGCTCGCCCAGTACGTGCACAAGCTCAACCCGGACGTGCCGGCAGGTACGTTCAACGGCGTATGGGGACTCGACACCGACCCCAAAGAGATCGTCGGGATGGGGCCGTTCGTCCTGGACAGCTTCACCCCTGACCAGCAGGTCGTGATGGTCCGCAACCCCTACTACTACCACTATGATTCCAACGGGGTGCAGCTTCCTTACCTCGACAAGTGGGTCGACCTGATCGTGGCGAGCCAAGACGTATCCCTCCTCAAGTTCCGCAACGGCGAGATCTATGCGTTCGGCGCCCGCCCGAGCGACGTCCCGATCCTGAAGGCCGAAGAGGCGCAGAAGGGCTTCACCGTCCTGATCAAGGGCGCGACGTACGGAACCCTGTGGGTCTCGTTCAACCTCGATACCCCGAACGAGAAGCTGAAGGGGCTGTTCCGCAAGCTCGCGTTCCGCCAGGCGATCGCGCACGCGATCGACAAACAGACGGTCATCAACAACCTGTACAACGGCCTTGCCACCCCGCAGTGGAGCCCGGTGAGCATGAACTCCCCGTTCTACGCGGGACGTGACTACTACGGCGGTCCGATCACCGAGAAGAACGCCGTCACCTACGATTACAACCTGGACGAGGCGGCGAAGCTCCTCGACGAGTGCGGGATCGTCGACAGGGACGGCGACGGGATCCGCGAGTTCGAGGACGGCACCCCGGTCGAGTTCGAGCTGAACACGAACTCCGGTAACACCCTGCGCGAGGGGTTCTGCCAGATCCTCGCCGACGACCTGAAGAAGATCGGGATCAAGGCCAACTTCAACCCGGTCGACTTCAACACCCTCGTCACCAAGCTCCTCGGGAGCCAGTACGAGGCGGTCGTCCTCGGGCTTACCGGTGGAGACGAGCCGAACAACGGCGCGAACGTCTACCGCTCGACCGGTGGTCTCCACTTCTGGCACTACTCGGCGGCCAAGGGTGACATATTCGATTACGAGAAGCAGATCGACGAGCTGTTCGACAAGGGCGTCTCGACGTACGACAACGACAAGGCGTTCGAGTACTACAAGGAGTACCAGCAGCTCTTCGCGGAAAAGGACCTCGGGTTGATCTTCACCGTCAACCAGAAGTTCACCTACGCGTACTACAACTTCATCGGAAACGCCGAGGCGACGAGCCCGCTGGCGACTCCGCGCGGTGGCTTGATCGACATCGTCTACATAAAGAAGTAACAGGAACCTAATCGCGGGGGCGTGGGTTGCCGCGCCCCCGCATATTTCGGAAGGTTAACGATGATAAGCTATATTATACGACGGACGTTATACATGGTTCCGCTTCTTATCATCATTTCTTTGGTATCTTTCGCCATCCTGCAGCTGATGCCCGGAGACTATCTCACCCGGTCGCGGCTCAACCCGGACGTCACCCAGGAGACGTTCGACAAGATGGCGCAGCGCTACGGTCTCGACAAGCCGTTCATGGTCCAGTGGTGGATATGGTTCACGCGGATCATCCGCTACGGCGATTTCGGGACGTCGTTCGAGACGCGCCAGCCGGTCTTCTTCACCCTGTTCATGGGCGGCAGGCTCTTCTGGACGTTGATCATCTCCTCCACCACGATGCTCTTGACATGGCTGATCGCGATCCCTCTTGGGATATACTCCGCCACCCACCAGTACAAAATCAGCGATCACACCCTTACGTTCTTCGGCTTTCTGGGGCTGTCTATCCCCAACTTCTTTTTTGCTCTCGTTGTGTTGTGGATGCTGGTCGCGGTGTTCCATGTCGGCCCCGATCTGGGGGTGGGGGGGCTGTTCAGCAACAAGTACATCGAGGCCCCGTGGTCATGGGGCAAGTTCCTGAACCTCATGTGGCATCTGTGGCCGGTCTGGCTCGTCGTCGGCACCTCCGGGATGGCCGGGCTGATGCGCTACATGCGCGGCAACCTCCTCGACACCCTTGGGCTCCCCTACGTGCAGACGGCGCGCGCCAAGGGATTGTCCGAACATGTCGTGATCTACAAGCATGCCGTCCGCAATGCGATCAATCCGCTCATCACCATGCTTGGGATGTCCCTCCCCGGTCTCCTGTCAGGGACACTGGTGACCGCCATTATTTTCAACCTGCCCACAGTGGAACGGGCCTATTGGCAGTCGCTCAACGCGCAGGACCAATATGTTACGATGGGAGGACTGGTCTTCTTCAGCTTCCTGCTCCTGGTCGGGAACCTGCTCGCCGATATCATGCTCGCCTGGGTCGATCCGCGCATCCGCTATCAATAGGAAACGGAGGATCAATAGATGCGATTTAAAGCGAAGAAGGAAGAGCAAACCCGCCCCTCGCAGTGGGGGCTAATCTGGCGCGCGTTTCGGAAGCATCGGTTGGGGAACATCGGAACAGCGATCATCCTCCTCTTCGTCATGATGGCGATCGGTGCCCAATTCATCGCCCCTTACCCTTACGACAAGCAGTTCCGCAGCTATCCGTTCGTTAAGCCGAGCACGCTCCACTTCCGCAGCGAGTCCGGGTTCTCCCTGCGTCCGTACGTGTACAGGCTGACGCGCTCGTTCGATCCCAATACCTATAAACCGATCTTCACCGAGGATACCTCCAAGAAGTACTACATCCGTTTCTTCGTGCACGGAGACGAGTATCGGCTGTTCGGGATATTCAGGACCGACATCCACCTGTTCGGGGCGCGGGCGGAGGACGGTTCCACTGCCCCGGTGTTCCTGTTCGGAACGGACCAATTCGGGCGCGATCTGTTCTCCCGAACGATGTCCGGGTCATGGATCTCACTTGCCGTTGGACCGCTCGTCATCATCTTCAGCATGCCGTTCGCCATCCTGTTCGGGGGGATCTCCGGCTACTACGGCGGTTGGGTGGATATGCTGATGCAGCGTGTGTTTGAGGTGTTCATGGCGATTCCCGGTCTCCCGATCCT